>JAUYQT010000636.1 GCA_030697085.1 Azonexus sp.
GGCAAGCGCTTCCTCGACGAAATTCTCTCGGTCGGCGGCTCACGCCCAGCGATCGAATCCTTCAAGGCCTTCCGTGGCCGCGAGCCGAGTGTCGATGCGCTGCTCCGCCACAACGGTATGATTACCGCGTAATCAATTGCTTGAGGGAGATTGAAGATGCGTCCTCTGTTCATCCTCTGCCTGGTGCTGGCCAGTACCAGTGCCACGGCCGAATCGTATCGCTGGGTCGATGCGACCGGCCGTACCATCATTTCCGACACGCCACCACCGAGTACCGCCAAAAGCGTATCCAAACTAGGTGGCAATCACGAAAAATCTGATGGTCTCTCCTTCGCCTTACGCAAGGCAAAGGAGAGTTACCCGGTGATCCTCTATACCTCAGCCGACTGCACGACCGACTGCCAACAGGCACGCGACACATTGAATGCACGCGGCATCCCCTTCAGCGAAAAAATGCTGCAGAAAGCTGAAGATGCCAACGAGCTGAAACAACTGGTCGGCGATGTTTTCATCCCCTCGCTGAAAGTCGGCAAACAGAGCTTCCGCGGCTTTGAAGCCGGCGCCTACAACAACCTGCTCGACCTCGCCGGCTACCCGAAATCCGCCCCTTATGGCAGCAAACCCTCGGGCGGACTGCCGCCGGTGGAAAAAACCAATTGATTCAGTAGCGCAAAGCCCGTTAGAAGCACTAACCATATGAGGCCTGCCACTAGCGATAACTAACAATATCTATCAAAGTCTAAGCATGTCTATTTAAAAATGAATAGAATTAGTTAGAGATTGTTAGGAGCAACGATGGATCCAATCAAAAATCCTTTTTCACCCGGAGCGGGAGCTCCGCCACCAGAACTGGTCGGGAGAGACCCGCTACTGGAGGAGGCGCGCATCCTTCTCGGGCGGGTCAAACAAAAACGCCCCGAGAAAAGCCTTTTGCTAACTGGGCTGCGTGGTGTTGGAAAAACTGTGTTGCTGAACGAAATTGAGCGAATGGCCAGGAAAGATGGCTATCAATCAATATTGCTTGAAGCACATGAAGAAAAGCCGCTTGGCGAGTTGATCTTTCCGGCCCTGCGTGGCCTGTTGTATGAATTGGATCGGACTGCTGGCGCAGGTGACAAAGTAAAGCGTGGTCTGGCGGTCTTACGAAGCTTTATTGGCAGCATCAAGCTCACCGTTGGCGACGTCGCCATGGGCCTGGATATCGAGGCGGCGAAAGGCACGGCAGATA
>JAUYQT010000653.1 GCA_030697085.1 Azonexus sp.
CCCGCGCCGCCAGGCGGTGCAGATAAGCGGCGTCGAAACCGGCATCCGGCACGCTTAAGGCATGGCTGGCCCGAACGTGCGGGCCAAATAGACGGATTTGGTCAACGGTCTGATTTGCCCCGCAAGCCTGCAACTCGGGCGGCCGATCGGCCGAAATGAAAATCAGCGGCACGCCAGCCTCGCTGGCTTCGATGACGGCCGGCAACCAGTTGGCCGGCGCCGTGCCGGAAGTCGCCAACAGCAGCACCGGACGCCGGCTGGCCTTGGCCATGCCGAGCGCAAAAAAAGCCGCACTTCGCTCGTCGACCGCAACTGTGCAATGCAAACCGGGCTGGCGCAGCATGGCCAGCGCCAGCGGCGTCGAGCGCGAACCGGGAGAAATCACCGCCTGGCTCACGCCCGCCGCGCCAAAACCGGCCAGCATGGCCTGTGACCAAAGGAAATTGAGCGTGCCGGTATCGGTCATAATTTGGATGTTTGGCCTGAAAGTGACGAATTGTAGTCGTTATAAACCTGGCCTTTGCCCAGCACCATGCTACTATTCGCGCCGCTCGTTGCGCCACGGGGAAACCCGCCCAGCTCGACGTGGAGTGGTAGTTCAGGTGGTTAGAATACCGGCCTGTCACGCCGGGGGTCGCGGGTTCGAGTCCCGTCCACTCCGCCAATATTCAAGACGCCTGATTTCTGAATCCAGTCAATGGGTTAAGAAATCAGGCGTTTTTTATTTGCCTTGCACACCTGATCATGCAGCCATTTGAAGCAAGCCGGATCGGCAGAGGCTGAGGCGATACTTCGCTTACCCAATGGATGATCGTCCGGCTCAGTTGAACAAAAAGCTTGCATGCACCATTCGTTTTCCCTATGATTAAAACGAACGTATGAATCATAGGTGCATGACATGGCTGAAGTTAAATCATTAGATACCCGAGAGCGCATTCTTGATGTCGCTGAACGTCTGTTCATGGCGCATGGCTATGACGGGACGTCGATGCGGCAGATTACCAGCGAGGCGACGGTTAATCTGGCGGCGGTTAATTACCATTTTGGCTCCAAGGAGTCGCTGATGCAGGAGGTGTTTCGGCGCCGGCTGGATTGGTTGAATGAGGAGCGAATGCGCGTTCTCAATGAAATGGAGCGCGAGGCGGCGGGTAATCCGCTGAAGCCATCACAAATTGTCGATGGCTTTTTCGGCACTTTGCTGCGCATGGCGGACGATGATCAGCGGGGCGGCATGACCTTTCTGCGTTTGCTCGGCCGGACGCTGACTGAGCCTTCCGAATTTATCCGCACCTTTCTGGCGCATGAGTATGCCGTGGTGGTTGATCGCTACAAAGAGGCCTTGTTCAAGGCCTTGCCCGATGTGCCGAAGGCGGAGATTGTCTGGCGTTTTCACTTCATGCTCGGCGCCACTTCTTATGCCATTGCCGGGACGGATGCCTTGCGTTTAGTGACTGACTGGCAGATTGAGGCAGCGGATTCGGAAGATCGGATGGATCGTCTGGTGCCGCGTTTAATGTCCTTCCTGCTCGGTGGCTTGCGTTCGCCGTTGCCGCAGTTTTCGAATGATGCTGCGACTATTGAGGCCACGGTCGACGGTAAATAAGCAGTAAAAAAACCAAAAAATAAAAGGAGACAACAGTATGTTTGAAGTAGCTATTCCGTTGCTCAGTGTATTTGCACTGACGCTGCTAATTTTGGTGATGGTTCGCCCGCTCAGGCGCGGCGTGATCAGCCGGCCGCTTTTTGCCACCTATCGCAAGATTTTGCCGCAGATGTCGGATACCGAGCGCGATGCGCTGGAAGCCGGCACCGTCTGGTGGGAGGGTGAGTTGTTCCGTGGCAAGCCGGACTGGCAGAAGCTTCACGCCTACCCGCAGCCGAAGCTGACCGCCGCAGAACAATCTTTCATGGACAACGAATGCGAGGAAGCCTGCCGTCTGGTCGATGACTGGCAGGTGACGCACGAGCTGTACGACCTGCCGAACGAAGCCTGGCGTTATATCAAGGACAAGGGCTTCCTCGGCATGATCATCCCGAAGAAGTACGGTGGTCTGGAGTTTTCTGCCTATGCCCATTCGCAGGTGGTGACCAAGCTGTCGACACGTTCGTCGGCGTTGTCAGTGTCGGTGATGGTGCCGAACTCGCTCGGCCCGGCTGAACTGTTGCTGCATTACGGTACTGAAGCGCAGAAAAATCATTATCTGCCGCGTCTGGCCAAGGGCATTGAGGTGCCGGCTTTCGCGCTGACCAGCCCGTGGGCAGGTTCCGATGCGGCGTCGATTCCCGACAGCGGCGTTGTTTGCAAGGGCATGTGGCAGGGCAAGGAAGTGCTCGGCATGCGGGTGAACTGGGACAAGCGTTACATCACGCTGGCCCCGGTGTGCACGGTGTTCGGTCTGGCTTTCCACCTTTATGACCCGGATGGCTTGTTGGGTGATAAGAAACATATCGGTATCACCTGCGCGCTGGTCCCTTACGACCATCCGGGCGTTGATACCGGTCGTCGCCACTTCCCGCTCAACGCCATGTTCATGAACGGCCCGACGCGCGGCAAGGATGTTTTCATGCCGCTCGATTTCATCATCGGTGGTCCGGAAAAGGCTGGCCACGGCTGGCGGATGTTGATGGAGTGTCTGGCGGCAGGGCGCTCGATTTCGCTGCCGTCTTCCAATACCGGCATGGCACAGATGACGGCCCGGGCTGTCGGTGGTTATGCCCGGGTGCGCAGCCAGTTCAAGATGGCGGTCGGCAAGTTCGAGGGCGTCGAGGAAGCGCTGACCCGCATTGGTGCCTACACCTACATGATGGATGCGACGCGGACGATGACCGCCGGCGCGGTTGATCTCGGCGAGAAGCCATCGGTGGTTTCGGCCATCGCCAAGTACCACGTCACCGAGCGCGCCCGGCAGGTGGTCAATGACGGTATGGATGTGATCGGCGGCAAGGGCATCTGTCTTGGCCCATCGAATTTCATGGGCCGTGCTTACCAGCAGGTGCCGATCGGTATCACGGTCGAGGGCGCCAACATTCTGACGCGCTCGCTGATCATCTTCGGGCAGGGCGCCATCCGCTGCCATCCGTATTTGCTGGCTGAAATGCAGGCGGCGCAGAATCCGGATCAGAAAAAAGGTCTGGTTGATTTCGACCAGGCTTTGTGGGGCCACATTGGCTTCACGATCAAGAATGGATTCCGCGCCCTGTGGCTGGGCATGACCGGTTCGCACTTTGCTGCGGTCAACGTCGAAACGGCACCGGAAATGAAGCGTTATTACCAGCAACTGACGCGCTTCTCGGCGGCCTTTGCCTTCATGGCCGATATTTCATTGCTGGTGCTTGGCGGTAGCGTCAAGCGGCGGGAAAAACTGTCAGCGCGACTGGGCGACATCCTGGCTCAGATGTACCTGATTTCCTGCACCCTGAAGCGTTATGAAGACGAAGGGCGCAAAATTGAAGATGCGCCGCTGGCTCACTGGGCAATCTGGGATTCGATGTACAAGGCGCAGCAGGCGTTTGATGGCGTGATTGCCAATTTCCCGGTGCGCTTCATTGCCGCTTTCCTGCATCGCAGCATCTTCCCGTGGGGCCATCCGTATGTCGTGCCTTCCGACGATCTGGGTCACGAAGTTGCGAAATCACTGATCCAGCCTTCGGCAACGCGTGATCGACTGACGGCCGAATGCTATCTGCCGAAAACCGAACAGGAGCCGATTGGCGCTATCGAACTCGCCTTGCTGGCGACGCTGGAAGCGGAGCCGATTGAAGCAAAGATTCGTGCAGCCGAGAAGGCAGGGCGTTTCGACAACAATCCAAGGGCCAATGTGCGTGACATCGCCATCGTCGCCGCCGAATGTGGCGTGATCACCGCGGCCGAATACGAGGTGATGAAGCGCCGCAATGCACTGCGCGACATCGTGGTACACGTCGATGATTTCCCCTTCGATTTCAATGTGGCCACCGCCAACAAGCCGGCCGAATGCCGGATGGCTGCATAATCCTTGAAATCTCAGTTGACCGCTTCTCCCTATCTAGCTTGCCGCATGGAGACTAGCTCCTGCGCCTCCGAGATAATTCACCAGTGGGGTGACCGCGCTACGCGGCTGCTGGCACGCCTGGGCGGGCGCCCGGCTTTGTCGCTCCTTCTTGCAGGCATGAGCCTGCTGCGGCGTCGCTTCGCGCCGGCCATCCCGCCCAGGCATACCATCAGCCACGTCCAACAGAGGTTTCAAGGATGATGAAAACAATCTACGTGGTCGACGGCGCCCGGACGCCATTTTTGAAGGCGCAGAAAGGGCCGGGGCCGTTCGCCGCTTCCGATCTCGCCACGCAGGCGGGGCGGGCGCTGCTGCTGCGGCAGCCTTTCCTGCCCAGTGATCTGGATGAGGTGATTCTCGGCTGCGCTGCAGCCTCGCCGGACGAAACCAATATCGGCCGGATGGTGGCCTTGCGCCTCGGTTGCGGTGACAAGGTGCCGGGCTGGACGGTGATGCGCAATTGCGCTTCCGGCATGCAGGCGCTCGATTCGGCGATGGCCAATATTCAGCTCGGGCGTTCCGAACTGGTGCTGGCCGGTGGCGTCGATGCGCTGTCGCGGGCGCCGCTGCTTTATAACGAGACGATGGTGCGCTGGTTCGCCGGCATGATGTCGCTGCGTACGGTCAACCAGAAATTTCGCCATTTTTTGAAGCTTCGTCCCGCCGCGCTGTTGAGCCCAGTGATTGGCCTGATGAAAGGGCTGACCGACCCGGTCGTTGGTTTGCTGATGGGCCAGACGGCCGAAAACCTGGCCTGGAAGTTTGGGATCAATCGCCAGCAAATGGATGAATTTGCCGTGCGCAGTCACCAGCGGGCGCTGGCTGGGCGCGAGGCCGGGCATTTCGAAGAAGTCGTCCCGGTGGTCGATACCCAAGGCAAAGTTTACGCTGAGGATGACGGCGTGCGGGCCGATGCCAGCATGGCCGGCATGGCAAAGCTGAAGCCATTCTTCGACAAAAAATACGGCAACATCACCGCCGCCAACAGTTCGCAGATTACCGATGGTGCCGCCTGGCTGATTCTTGCTTCGGAAGAGGCGGTGAAAAAATGGCATCTCAAACCGCTTGGCAAGATCGTTGATAGCGAGTGGGCCGGTCTTGATCCAGCGCTGATGGGCCTCGGTCCGGTGCATGCCTCGACGCCGATTTTGCAGCGCCACGGGCTGGCGTTGAATGACATCGATGCCTGGGAATTGAACGAAGCGTTTGCCGCGCAGGTCCTCGGCTGTCAGGCTGCCTGGCAATCGGATGACTATTGCCGCGAGCAACTTGGCTTGCCGGCTGCACTGGGCACGCTCGACGATGAAAAGCTCAACGTCGATGGCGGCGCAGTGGCAATCGGTCACCCGGTTGGCGCTTCGGGGGCGCGCATCGTGCTGCATCTGTTGCACGTGCTGCGCCGCAAACAATTGAAACGCGGCATTGCCACCATTTGTATCGGTGGCGGTCTGGGCGGCGCAATGCTGGTGGAGCCTTGTTGAAATGAAACACTGGCAACTACAACGTGAAGACAGCGGCCTGGTATGGGCGACGCTGGACAAGCAGGATGCCGCGGCGAACGCGCTATCCGCCGAGGTGCTCGGCGAATTCAGGGAAATTCTCGATCAGCTGGATCTTTACCCACCCAAGGCCCTGATTATCCGCTCCGGCAAGGAGGCGGGTTTCATCGCCGGCGCCGATATTCAGGAATTTACCCAGCTGGATACCGCCGACAAGGGCAGGGCGCTCGTCGAGCGAGGCTGGACCTTGTTCAACCGACTTGCTGCGGTCAACTACCCGACACTGGCCATAATCCGCGGCCATTGCCTGGGCGGTGGTCTGGAACTGGCGCTGGCCTGTCGCTATCTGCTGGCGGTCGATGAACCCGGCACCAAAATGGGCCTGCCGGAAGTGATGCTTGGTATCTTCCCAGGCTGGGGCGGCATGCTGCGTCTGCCGCAACGGGTGGGGCCTGCCGCGGCGCTGGACATGATGCTGACCGGCAAAACGATTGATGCCAAACGCGCCAAACGCATGGGGTTGGCCGATGAAGCCGTGCCGCCCCGGGTGATGGATCAGGCGGCGCGACAACTGGTGTTTTCCGGCCAGGCGCGCCGCAAGTTGCCGCTTTTGCAGCGCTTGCT
>JAUYQT010000659.1 GCA_030697085.1 Azonexus sp.
GCCCTCCCAAACGCCTCAGCCTTCCTTTGCCGGGAAGCCGTTTTTGACCGTCACAACCGGCTCGCCGGCCGTCTATTTCGCCTGCAAAACTCCAGTGCTCAGGCCAATGCCGACCCCGCCAGGCAGCGCCTGTTCGATCAAGCCCTGCTCGACACCTTAAATGCCAGCCGGGA
Organism: Azonexus sp.; assembly: GCA_030697085.1. Classification (GTDB taxonomy): domain Bacteria; phylum Pseudomonadota; class Gammaproteobacteria; order Burkholderiales; family Rhodocyclaceae; genus Azonexus. Next base: position 174 of record JAUYQT010000659.1, read on the forward strand.
TGCCTGGAATACCAGCCTGGCTTTTATTCCGCTCAGTTCATCCAGTCTCGAACTCGCTGCGGTCGACCGCTTAAAAACGGCCAATTTAGTCTTGTTGGTGCAACTTGCCGCCAACGCCGATCCCGATCAACTGGTTTTACGCCTGGCCACCCTGCGCCAACGTGGCCTGACGATCGGAATTTTTCGCCAGCCGGGGCACCCGGCATTCACCCCGGCGATTGCCTTTGCCGATTACGGCTGCATTGATATCGGCGCCAATGAGGCAAATACGATTCGTGACTTTTCAGCGGCCTTTCGCGCTACCGGACATGAGCAAGCAAGGCTTTTGTTGGGCGCCAATATCGATACGCTGGACGAACAACGTTTCTGTCATCAATGGCACTTCGACTATTTTCACGGCCAATTCGCCTCGAGCTGCCCGAAACGCCCCAACGAAGCCACGGCCGATCCGCACAAAGTGCTCTTGCTTCACCTGCTGCGCCTCGTTCAGGGCGATGCTGAAACGGCAGAAATTGTCACCGCCATGAAGCAGGACCCGCTGCTCACTTTCCGCATCCTGCGCTACCTCAACTCACCGGCGCTCGGCCTCAATCATCGCATCGACTCACTGGCCCAGGCGCTGGTCATTCTCGGTCGGCAGCGCCTCGCCCGCTGGATTTCCGTGCTTCTTTTTTCGGTGCACGAGCCTAATTTCAGTGACTGGCTACTGGTCGAAAGTGCCCTGACCCGCGGCCGTCTGATGGAAGTGCTGGGCGCCCAGTTGTACCCGAATGAGCCGCATGATCCACTCTTTCTGACCGGCATATTCTCCTGTCTTGGCCGCTTGCTGCGTCGCCCACTGGCCGAATTGCTTGATGACATGCCTCTATCCGACAACGTTCGCGCTGCACTGCTCGAGGCACGCGGGCCTTACGCCAAGCTGCTCGCCATTGCCGAAGCGAGCGACGTTTTTGATCAGGCACGCATGGAAAGCACGGCGAAAGCCGTCGGCATTGATCCGGATACGCTGAACAGCGCCCTGCTCGCCGCTACTGCCTGGACCAGCGAAGTGACCGGGCACTGGGAATAAGTGACAAAATTCGACAAAACTTGATCAAGGTAAATGCGGAAAACTGCAGCAACTGGCTAAATCCCGGTCCAATGAACCGCCTCTATCTCACTTTCCTGCTCATTTTCTGCCCGGCCGCAGCAGCTCAGGCCGCGCTGCCACTCCAACCGTGGTTCGATACGGCCTTACCCGGCGCCATCATTCGTCTACCGCCCGGCATTTATCAAGGCCCCGCCGTGATCAACAAGCCACTGACGCTGGAAGGCGAAGGCAAGGTGATTATTGACGCCGGCGGCCACGGCACAGTGCTTACCGTACTGGCCAACAATGTCACGTTGCGTGGCCTGACCTTGCGCGGTAGCGGCGATTCGCATGACAAAATCGACAGCGGCCTGATGGCGGAAGGCCATCACCTGCTGATCGAAAACAACATCGTCGAAGATGTGCTGTTCGGCATATCACTGCACAAATCCAACGACAGCATCGTGCGCAATAATCGTATCCGTTCCCGCCCCGGTGATTCCGCCGACCGCGGCGACGGCCTGCGCCTCTGGTACAGCCTGCGTAACCTGATCGAGAACAATGACATTGGCCAGATGCGTGACATCACAATCAGCAATTCACCGCAAACGCGCTTTATCGGCAATACCGTACGCGAAAGCCGGCGCGGTCTGAATTTTCTGTTCTCGCACCGATCGCTGGTCAAGGGCAATCGCTTTGAAAACAACTCGACCGGCATCGTTGCTTTGAACTCGGATGGCTTGATCATCCGCCGCAATCGCATCGCGCACGCCATGGATGCTTCCGGCGCCGGCATTGCGCTCAAGGAAATTGCCTCGGCGCTGGTCATCGGCAACGAAATCATCCATTGTGCCCGCGGCATCATGGCCGATTCATCCTCCGATCCGACGGAGCGCATCATCTTCATCAACAACCTGATCGCCCACAACACCACCGGCATCTATTTTTACGGCGTCAAGGGCAGCCACATCACGATCAACAATACATTTCGCAGCAATTTATGGCCCGTGAGTATTGTGGCGGACGGCGACCCGATGGGCGACATTTGGCGGGGCAATTACTGGGACAACTATGAAGGCTTCGATCTCAACCATGACGGCATCGGCGACCGTCCGCACGAGGTTTATGCTTACGCCGACCGAATCTGGATCGAGACGCCCGAAGCCAAGTTCTTCCGCAATTCGCCGGTGCTGGAACTTCTCGATTTCCTTGAACGCCTGGCCCCGTTCTCGCGGCCTAACCTGCTGCTCCGCGACACCGAGCCGCGAATGACTCCGCTACCTTCAAGCATTACTCAAAGCTGGTAGCTCTCACCGCCGCCCTGCATTGCCATCTCGACCACCCGCCGGGTTAAATGCGGGGCAAATAGCGTGATTAGATCAAAATCATAACGCCGCAAATAAGTGCCTCGGCGCAAAGCAAGCCGGGTGATATTCGATTCAAAGAGATGGCTGGCGTCGAGCGCGACCAAACCGCTATCGCGCTGGGCATCGAAAGCCAGGGCAGAAATAATCCCCAGCCCAAGACCCAGACTGACGTAGGTTTTAATCACGTCGGCATCAAGCGCGGTCAACGCGATATTTGGCTGCGTTCCGATCCGCTCGAAGGCCTTGTTAATCCGCGAACGGCCGGTGAAAGCCGTGTCGTAGGTGACCAGAGGCCATTTGACCAATTCATTGAGTGACAACGGCTGTGATTGCAAAATCGGGTGATTCTCGGGTGCTATGACGCAATGACTCCATTGGCGCACCGGCAAGGTCACCAGTTGCGGGTACTGATCCAGCGACTCCGTGGCGATGCCAATATCAGCCTCACCTGAAACCACCCATTCGGCAATCTGGATCGGACTGCCCTGATGCATCTCAAGTTTGACGGTCGGATGCTGGGCGACAAAATCACGGACCACAATCGGCAAAGCGTAGCGTGCCTGCGTATGCGTCGCCGCCAAAACCAGTCGCCCACTGTCGCCGGTGGCATACTCGGCACTGGCCCGTTTGAGATTTTCTGCCTCACTCAGAATGCGTTCGGCAATTCCCAGAACCACCTTGCCCGGTTCAGTCACTGCCGTAAACCGCTTGCCGCTACGCTCAAAGATAGATATCCCCAATTCCTCCTCCAGCAGCTTGACCTGCTTTGAAATACCCGGCTGCGAGGTATAAAGGGTTTCGGCGGCTTCGGAAACATTCAATCCCTGACGCTGGATTTCAACGATGTAACGCAGTTGCTGGAGTTTCATTTTAGTAGGGAGTAGGGAGTCGGAAGTAGGGAGTAGGGGAGTCGGAAGTAGGGAGCAGGAAGCTAAAAGCTAACAACTCCCCTACTACCAACTCCCTACTAATAACCAAAAGCTATACCAATCTAACTCAATATTCTTTTTGTTTCAAATCGGCACTGATACGATGCGCGCCATGGATTATCTCTATACCCTTTCCGGCTTTGCTGTTGGCGCCATTGTCGGCCTGACTGGCGTGGGTGGCGGCTCGCTGATGACACCACTTCTTGTGCTGGTCTTTGGCGTTCCTCCTGCAACTGCCGTTGGCACGGATCTGCTTTACGCCGCGCTGACCAAGGCCGGCGGCACCGTGGCACATGGCCGCAAGGGGCATATCGACTGGCAGATCACGCGCCGACTGGCGTTGGGCAGCATCCCGGCTGCCGCCATTACGCTCATCGTCCTTTCGCAGTTGCCGAAGGGCAACAACGTGATCGGCGAGATAATTTCGCATGGCCTCGGCTTTGCCCTGTTGCTCACCGCCATCGCCATCCTTTTTGGCCGCAAGCTGCGCGATTACGCCGGCGAACATGAAGATTCCAAATTACGGCAGCACCACCTGGGCAAGATCACCATTACGGTCGGGGCCATCCTCGGCGTGCTGGTTACCATTTCATCCGTCGGCGCTGGGGCGCTGGGTGTGGCGGCGCTATTTTTCCTCTACCCCAAACTTTCGCCGGTGAGGATTGTCGGATCTGACGTTGCACATGCCGTGCCGCTCACCCTCGTCGCCGGCCTCGGCCACTGGCTGCTCGGCGGGGTCGATTGGTCACTGCTGGGCAGTCTGTTGCTCGGCTCACTGCCCGGCATCTGGCTCGGCACTCAAGTTTCTGCCAAGGTTCCGGAGCACATTTTGCGCCGCATCCTGGCCGCCATGCTTGTCCTTATCGGCAGCAAGCTGGTTTTTGCTTAAGGAAGTTTCATGTACAAATACGATGCCATTGACCGCCAGCTGATTACCGAGCGGGTCGAACAATTCCGTGATCAGGTACGCCGCTGGAAAGCCGGCGAGCTGAGCGATGACGAATTCCGCCCACTGCGCTTGCAGAACGGTCTATATATTCAGCGCCACGCGCCGATGTTCCGCATTGCCGTGCCTTACGCCATGATGAACAGCGCCCAGTTGCGCAAGCTGGCCTTTGTCGCCCGCACCTATGACAAGGGCTACGGCCACTTCACGACCCGGCACAACATGCAGTTCAACTGGCCGAAGGTTGAAGATTGCCCGGACATTCTGGCTCACCTTGCCGAAGTCGAGATGCACGCAATCCAGACCTCCGGCAACTGCATGCGCAACATCACGACCGACCAGTTTGCCGGCGTCGCTGCCGACGAACTGATCGACCCGCGCCCGCTGGCCGAGATTCTTCGCCAATGGACGACCTTTCACCCAGAGTTCGCCTTCCTGCCGCGCAAGTTCAAGATCGCCATTTCCGGGACTCAAGAAGACCGCGCCGTCACCTGGTTCCACGATATCGGCCTGCATCTGCAGCAGCAGGACAGTCAGATTGGCTTCCGCGTCATCGTCGGTGGTGGCCTCGGCCGGACGCCGATTCGCGGTCAGGTCGTCCGTGAATTCCTGCCCTGGCAGGACATCCTGACCTATTGCGAAGCCGTCCTCCGGGTCTATAACCGTCAGGGCCGTCGCGACAACGCCTACAAGGCACGGATCAAGATTCTCGTGCAGGCACTCGGCGTTGAAGAATTCACCCGGCAGGTTGAAGCCGAATGGCTGCACATCAAGGATGGCCCGGCCACGTTGACCCAGGCGGAGTTCGACCGCGTTGCCGCGCACTTCACTGCGCCAGCTTACGAAAGCGCCATTGATGAAAGCGCCTTTGCCGACAAGTTGCAATCCGAAAAAGCCTTCGCCCGCTGGGTCGAGCGCAACACGCACCCGCACAAAATTGCTGGCTACAGCGCCGTCACTTTGTCGTTGAAACAGCCCGGTGTCGCCCCCGGTGACATTACCGATGCGCAAATGGACAAGGTCGCTGATCTGGCCGACCAGTACAGTTTCGGCGAACTACGGATCAGCCATGAACAGAATGTCATCCTGGCTGATGTCAAAAAATCCGAGCTCTACGCCGTCTGGCAAGCTGCCAGGGAAAACGGTCTGGCGACGCCGAACGTCGGTCTGCTGACCGGCATCATCTGTTGCCCGGGCGGCGATTTCTGCGACCTGGCCAATG
>JAUYQT010000048.1 GCA_030697085.1 Azonexus sp.
TTTGTCGATCAAGAGGCCGGCGACGAAACTGACATCCGCCCGACTGCCTTCGATGACACCGACCGGCGCTGCCGGACAGACGATCGTCTGCGTCGTCTTGAGCTTGATCACCGGTCGCCGGTACTTGAGGACGACGTAGCCGCCCGGCCGCTGGGCGAGGCGATAGCTGTCTAGCCGCAGGTTCCGACTGCTCCGCAGGCTGTACAAAAATCGCAGCCATCTTTGCGAATCATCGTGTGGTTGCCGCATTCGCTACAAAGTTTTCCCTGAGTTGGATGCACCTTGTTGCTGGAGGTATTTTCCGGCGCTTCTAGGATGCCCATCTGCTGGAGCGGGAAGCCGCTTTCATCGAGGATGCAGAGCATGGCGTAGCGGTGGATGATTAGCTGGGCAATGTAGGCCACTGTAGATGGGTAGGTCTGTTGTTTGCGTGAGCCTGGAATGAAGGCCATGAAATCGCCAAGCGGCTCGGAGTAGTCGAGTAGCTTGCGTAGCTTCATGCCGATCCAGGCCGGGTCGAGAACGCGCATGTCGAGCGAGAGCAGTTTTGATAGGCCATCGAGGGCGCGCGGGTAATTGCAGGAGAGCCACATTGAGTAGGGGCGGGTGACGCCGTCGGGCAGGGTGATTTCTTTGAGGCCGAGGACGAAATCTTCGCCGGTGGACGGGTTATTGATATCGACTGTCCAAGAGAGGGTGCCGTCAGTGCCGGTTTTCGGTTCTTTGGTGCTGAACAGGGCGTCCTTGACCGGAGTTGGACCTTCCTGGTTGAAAGCGCTGAGTTGTTCGCAACGCCAGCGGATGATTTGCGACATGGCGGAAACGACAGACGGTACGCGTTTGCGTTCACCGTGCGGCGGCATGGGGATCTCGAAGGCGTCGCCGGGTGTCTTGGCGAGGGCGTCGAGCTTCATTTCCAGCCAGGCGTGATCGTTGGCGCGCATGTCCATCGACAGCGTCTTGGCAACGGCACCCAGACCGCGCGGTTCGGCCGGGCCATTGGCCCAGACTTCAAACGGCCAGGCGCGGCCTTCCGGTTCAACGTGGCCGACAAACAGCGCGAACTTGCCGATCGGCGAGTCGAGCATGTAGGTCCAGCACAGGTTGCCTTCCGGCAGGTTCGGGCGACCCGGCCAGCGCAGGCTGGAAAGAACCGGGGCTGGCAGATTCTTGATCGACAGGCGGCGGTTGGCATCGGAGACGAAATCCTGCGGCGATTTGGCGTCGACCGTAGCATTTTCGATTTTGCTCGGCTCGCTGGTCACGGAAAGCACCGAGCCAAGCACGCTGTTCGGGCGGTAGGTGGCCAGGCCCTTGAGACCGGATTTCCAGGCGCTCATGTAGAGATCCTGGAAATTTTCGTAGGGATAGTCGCCCGGGACATTGACGGTCTTGGAAATGGCGGTGTCGATGTAGGGAGCGACCGCAGCGACCATGTCCTTATGGGCAGCGGCGGAGATTTCCAGCGCAGTGACGAAGTAGTCGGGCAGCTTGTTCACGTCGCCGCCGAGGTGCTTGTAGAGACGCCAGGCGTAGTCTTCAACCGAATATTCTTTCAGCGTGCCGTCCGGCATGCGCTTTTTGCGGTTGTAGGTCCAGGAGAAGGGCGGTTCGATGCCGTTCGAGGCGTTGTCGGCGAAGGCCAGTGAGATGGTGCCGGTCGGCGCGATGGAGAGCAGGTGCGAATTGCGCAGGCCGTGCTTGCGGATTTCGGCCTTGATGTCGCTGGGCAGGCGGGAGGCGAAGTTGCCGCCGGAGAGATAGAGTTCGGCGTTGAAGAGCGGGAAGGCGCCACGGTCCTTGGCCATTTCAACCGAATACAGGTAGGCAGTATCGCGCATGAATTCGGTGATACGGGTTGCCATGGCGCGGGCTTCCGGCTTGTCGTAGGCGAGGCGAAGCATGGCCAGTGCATCGCCCAGACCGGTAAAGCCGAGGCCGATGCGGCGCTTGTTGGCGGCTTCCTGGCGCTGGCGCTCAAGCGGCCAGTGGGTGGCTTCCAGCACGTTGTCGAGCATGCGGGTGGAAATGCGGACAACTTCGGCAAAACCGTTGAAGTCGAAGTCTGCCTGTTCGGAGAACGGGTGCTTGATGAAGACGGTCAGGTTGATCGAGCCCAGGCAGCAGCAGCCGTAGGGCGGCAACGGTTGCTCGGCGCAGGGGTTGGTCGCCTCGATCACTTCGCAGTAATTGAGGTTGTTGTCCTTGTTCATGCGGTCAAGGAACAGGATGCCCGGCTCGGCGTGGTCGTAGGTGGATTTCATCACCTGATCCCACAGATCGCGGGCGCGTACCTTGCGGTATACCCAGATGCCGTCTTCGCGCTGATAGGCGCCCGCCGAGAGCATGTCGGTATTCGGTTCAGCGCGATGGACCAGTTCGACAAAACCGTCGGTATCAACCGCTTCCATGAAGGCGTCGCTGACGCCGATGGAAAGGTTGAAGTTGGTCAGGTCGCCCTTGTCCTTGGCGTGGATGAATTCTTCGATATCCGGATGGTCGCAGCGCAGCACGCCCATTTGGGCGCCACGGCGAGCGCCGGCCGATTCAACGGTTTCGCAGGAGCGGTCGAACACACGCATGTAGGAAACCGGGCCGGAGGCGCGTGAGTGCGTGCCTTTGACGTGCGCACCTTGCGGGCGGATGCTGGAGAAGTCGTAACCGACACCGCCGCCGCGGCGCATGGTTTCGGCGGCTTCGGCCAGGGCGGTGTAGATGCCGGGTTTGCCATCGGTGGTTTCGACGATGGAGTCGCCAACCGGTTGCACGAAGCAGTTGATCAGCGTCGCCTGAAGATCGGTGCCGGCAGCGGAGTTGATGCGACCCGCCGGAATGAAACCGTTTTCCTGGGCCCACAGGAAGCGGGCTTCCCAATGTGCCTTGTCCTTTTCCTGCTCGATCTGGGCCAGCGCGTAGGCGACACGGCGACGCACGTCATGAACATTGGTTTCCTTGCCCTTGGCGTACTTTTCGATCAGCACTTCACCGGAAATTTCCTGCTCTGGTAGCGGGGCGAATTGGGGTGGGGCGGGGATGTCAGTCAGCGACAGTTGTTCGGAAACATGGCTCATTGTTTGCTCCTCGGTATGGCGGTGTTTTTTAGGCTTGATCATTTTCGGATGGCTGACAATCTACTAGATATAGTAGGTCAAATCAATCCGTTGACTATATGTAGTGTTTTCTGCATCAGGTGCAAGCTCTTTGGCATGTGCTTGAAAAGCCCGAAAAAACAAGGCCCCGGCAACTTTCGTCGCCGGGGCCCGAGGCAAAAATAATTTTAATTAAAGGGCCAATAAGGTCTGAGCGTGGTGGGCCATCATCCACTCTTCGTTGGTCGGAATAACCAGCACATCGACACTGCTATTCCCGGCACCGATATGCAACTCATGGCGGGCATTGGCTTCAGGATTGAGGCGAATGCCCAGCCATTCCAGTTGCAGGCAAACGCGGCGGCGAACCTCCGCGGCGTGTTCGCCAATGCCGCCGGTGAACACCAGCGCATCGAGGCCGCCTGCCGCAGCAGCCAGCGAACCGAGCTCACGCACGATGCGGTAGCAGAAGAGATCGACGGCCTCCTGCGCTTCCGGTTTGTCGCTGGCGAGCAGGGTGCGCATGTCTTGCGAAATACCGGAGACGCCGAGCAGGCCGGATTCCTTGTAGAGCATCTTGGTCATTTCCTTGACCCCGAGGCCCTTGGTTTCCATCAGGTGCAGGATGACGCCGGGGTCGAGATTGCCGCAGCGCGTGCCCATGACCAACCCGTCGATGGTCGAGAAACCGAGGGTAGTGGCCAGGCATTTGCGGCCGACCATGGCGGCCATGCTGGCGCCGTTGCCGAGGTGGGCAACGACGACACGGCCGTCGGCCCGAGTGGAGTGTTGGGGCAGGGCGCGGGCGATGAATTCGTAGGAAAGGCCGTGAAAACCGTAGCGTTTGATGCCTTCGGCGGTCAACGCCCGGGGCAGGCCAAAAGCCTGGGCGACCTGGGGCTGGCTGCGGTGAAAGGCGGTATCGAAACAGGCGATTTGCGACACCTTCGGCAGCAGGGCCTGGAGGGCGACGATGCCGGCGACGTTGTGCGGTTGATGCAAGGGGGCCAGCGGAATGAAGCTGGTCAGGTGATCGAGCACCCGGTCGTCGATGATGGTCGGCTGCGAGTAACGCTCGCCGCCATGCACGACGCGGTGGCCGACTGCGACGATTTCCCAGTCGGCATGGCTGGCGGTGAACCATTTGAGCAATGCGTCAAACGATTGTGCGTGGCTGACCTGCTGGCCGGCCAAAAGCTGGTCGGCAATGCGCTCGCCCGCCTTGTTCTTGGCGACCATCTTGGTGGCGTCGGTGCCGATGCCGTCGATCTGGCCGGAAACTTCGGCGTCCGGGGAAATCGGGTGAGCCAGTGAAAAGAGTGCAAATTTGATCGATGACGAGCCGGCGTTGATCGTCAGAATTCCCTGTTTCATGTCAGACATTTCCTGTTTTTCTGTTGTGGTGGGCCACCAGCGCGGCAATGACGCAGGAAGCGATGCGGGTTTCGGCGGTGTCGGCGCGGCTGGTCAGCACAATGGGGACACGGGTGCCGAGAACAATGCCGGCAGTCAGTGCATTGGCCAGATATTCAAGCTGCTTGGCCAGCATGTTGCCGGATTCGAGATCGGGGACGACGAGGATTTCGGCATGGCCGGCGACCGCCGACTTGATGCCTTTGGTTTTGGCCGCGATGATCGATACGGCATTGTCAAAGGCGAGCGGGCCATCGAGAATGCCGCCCTTGATCTGGCCGCGATCGGCCATTTTGCAGAGGGCGGCGGCATCAAGGGTGGATTGAATTTTCGGGTTGACCGTTTCAACGGCCGAGAGAATCGCCACCTTGGGTTCGGGAATGCCGATGATGTGGGCGAGGTCGATGGCGTTCTGGATGATGTGCATCTTCTCTTCCAGCGTCGGCGCGATGTTGATGGCGGCATCGGTAATCAGCAGCGGACGGTGGTAGGTCGGCACTTCCATGACGAAAACGTGGCTGATCCGGCGCGAGGTGCGCAGGCCGTTGGCGCGCGAAACGACTTCGCTCATCAGTTCGTCGGTATGCAGGCTACCCTTCATCAAGGCTTCGGCATCGCCGGTACGCACCAGCGACACGGCGATAGCGGCCGAGTCGTGACTGTGGCGGGCGTTGACGATACGGATGCCGTGCAGATCAATGCCGAATTCTTCAGCCACTGAACGGATTTTGGCTTCAGGTCCAACCAGAATCGGTTCGATGATGCCTTCCTGGAAAGCGAAGACGGCTCCCTTGAGCGACTCTTGGTCGCACGGGTGGGCAACCGCGGTCGGGATCGGCTCCAGCCCTTTGACGCGAGCCAGCAGGCGGGTGTAGCGCTCATGCTTGTCGTCAATGCTGACGCCCGGTCGATGGCTATCCTGCAGGCGCGAAATTTTTTCGGTCGGGGCCAGCACTTCCGCGGTGCCGCGGACAACCTGCAGCCCTTCCTGGTTGGTGCAGACGCAGTCAAAAATCACATGTTGGTTGTGATCAAATTTCTGTTTGGCGGTGACGGTGACGGTGACGATGTCGCCAATGGTGACCGGCCGTGCAAAGTGCAAGGACTGGTCAATCAGCGTGGTTCCCGGACCGGGAAACTGGGTGCCCAGCACCGTTGAAATCAGAGAGCCGCTCCACATGCCGTGGGCGATCACTTCGCGGAACATACCGCTTTCCGAATACGCTGGGTCGGCGAGGCCCGGATTGAAGTCGCCAGTCAGCACGGCAAACAGTTTGACGTCTTCCGGCATCAAGGTTCTGACGAGGCTGGCGGTATCCCCGATCTGGATTTCGTCGTAGGTCTTGTTGACCAGATGTAGCTGCTCGTTGCTTTCGTGCATGTTGTTGCTCCTAAAAGACAGTTTTTCTCAGCCTGTCGCCATTAAGGCGGCGAATCTATGCCGAAACTCGCTTATCCAGCCACCTCAGCATGTGTTCGGCGACGGTTTCCCATCGCGCTTCGAGCATCAGCATATGGCCGGTGCCAGCGGCACGGTAAAGATCGGCGCGCCAGGCGCTGGCGAGAAAGTGAAGCATCGAAGCGGGAAAAACGGCGTCATCCATACCGCCGATGACCAGTACCGGCAGTTTGTGTCGGCGAATGCTGAAGCGGGTTTCGGGAAGCGCCATTTCGCTGACGGCTTGTTGGGATTCCGGGCTAATCATCGGTAAAAATCGGAGCACTTCTTTTACCGAAGTTTCTGGCGAAAAATATATTTTCGTCATTATTTCGTTGGATTCTGCCGATATTTTCCCGTTGACCGCAGCATCGAGGCATTTCAGAAAATCTGGGTAACGTAGCAGCAGCTGCATTGCGCTACCGGCGGTCCCTGTTGTTGGCACCGGCGAAAGGAAAATGGCGGCTGCGGCGGTGTTATTTTCAAGGTAACGTTCGAGCACCCTGGCGCCCATGGAATGCCCAACAACGATTGTCCGGCGGCCGATTTCTGCGATGGCGTAAGTGACATCGTCAACGTAGTCAGCGAGGCCGAAGTCGTCGATCCGTTCGCGGCCCTCGCTGTCACCATGCCCCGAGAGATCGACTGTAAAGCAGTCGTAGCCTTGCGCTTGAAAGAAGGGAATGAAGTAGAAGGTCCAGCAGCTCGAATTGACATAGGCGCCATGCACAAAGAGCAGCGCGGCTCGGGATGAGCTGGATGATGCGGGATAGCTTTCTATCCGGATGTCGCGTTGTTTCATTGCGGCTCAGTCGGTTCGTTGTTGTGCGCGCCGATCCTGCGTGTGATTGGCGGCAGGAATCTCAATTTGTAAATCAGGATATTGATACAGCAAGCGGTCAACCACCCATTGATTCGCGTCATAGGCGAATTCGCGTGCGGACAACGGGGCTTCAGCATAAGCCTCAACAAACAGGGCGACAGCAGCTGAGCGGCTGACGCCGTACTCGCAGTGCACGATGACCGATATATCCTCGGGGCCATCACGTAATTTGTGAACAAAATTACCAATGCGGCGTGCGATCACGTGGTCGAACATGCCGGGCATGGGGGCTGGCAAGTACTCGTCAGCCGGCATTGCGTCATAAAAAGACAGGCGCAAGACATCCTTGAAATCATTGCAAAGATTGGCATCCGGCGTACCGGGGTCGGTGATTGAAATAACCGCCGTGTTCGGATTGCCCGCCAGCGATTCTGCGTGTTCACGCGAAACAAATTTAACTTGTCTGATCGTCATGCCTTATTCCATGAAAACGGGGTCTGAAAAGACTAGCGTTCCATCCAGGCGCATCATCAGATTGTCGGCCTTGATCAAATCGGGTAGGGCGCCATATTCTGTCGAAAAGGTTTCCAGCGCCTTTAGCGACTGCTGAACGGCGTCATCCCAGCCCATGGTGGGCGTCACGACCAGATGGTGCAGCGCAATCTTGCCCATGTCCTGCGCCAGATTGCGCCACATGCGGCAGGCGTCAAAATAGGATGTGCTTATTTTGGTCGCTACTTCCGCTGCGTTGCCGGCTCCAGGTAAGGGGTAGAGTTTTTCGACTTCGACGATATGAAATGGAAAGCCGCGGCTGGAGCGACCGGCAATGCCGTGGTCGGCATAGACGATGGGAAAATGGGGGCCGAGCGGACGATCAGCTGCGGTGTAATAGGCGTAGTCGGTCGGTGAAGAAAGCACTTTGAAGACTCGCGCCTGTCCATCGATGGTGTCGCCATCCAGGACAATGGTGTTTTCGCCACGGCCGATTTCCAGCCGGCCGTTGAGCAACGGGTGATCGGGGATCGGGTCAGGCAGAAGTTCGCCGCAAATGGAGGTCATGGCAAGCTCCCAAAAAGGTGAATCGGGGCGCGAGTATCGAGCGCCCCGTGTTGTGGGTTTAGGCGACGAATTTAGGCAACGATATGGGCGCCAGCGTCAACGTAAATTGTCTGGCCGGTCATGCCCGACGAGCCTGACGTGCAGAGAAATGCAGTCAGTGCGCCGACTTCTTCAATGGTCACGGTGTGGCCGAGTGGTGCCTTGATGGCATCACTGTCCAGCAACTGACTGAAATTGGCGATGCCGGAAGCCGCACGCGTCATGATCGGGCCGGGTGAAACGGCAAAAACACGAATGCCTTTGGGGCCGAGGTCGTAAGCCATGTAGCGAACGGCAGACTCAAGTGCGGCCTTGATGATGCCCATCACGCCGTAGTTGCGGACAACGCGCTCGGCACCGAGGTAGGACATGGAGATCAGCGAGCCGCCTTCGGTCATCAAAGGCTCCAGCGCCTTGGCCATGCGCAAAAAACTGTGGCAGGAGACGTTCATGGCTGAATCAAAGCCGGCTTCGGAGGTGTCGATGACGCGACCATGCAGGTCTTCAGCTTCGCAGAAAGCCATCGAGTGAATGGCGAAGTCGATCTTGCCGAACTCGGCGCCACATTTTTCGATAACGCTTTCCAGACTGCCCGGTTGCGTGACATCGAGTTTTTCAAAAATACGTGCGCCGAGGGCTTCGGCCAGCGGCTGGGTGTATTTGGCGGTCTTGTCATTTTGATAGGTCAGGGCAATATCGGCACCCAGTGCGCGTACCGCTTTGGCAACGGCGAAAGCGATCGACTTGTCGTTGGCAATGCCTGTGATCAACCCTTTTTTTCCGGCCAGCGGAAGCCCAGGGGTGGCTACGGTCGACGGGGATTTTTCGATGATTGCGTTCATGCTGTTTTCCTTTTGCAAGTTGGTCAGGGAGGTGTCTGAGCACCCTGGCTTGTCGGCGATGACTTGCTTTGCACCAACAAGTGATGTTGCACTGCAACACAGCTAATTGTGGCACATTCCAATTACCGATAGATGACAAAAAGTGCAGAATAGTTGGGAGTATTTGCGAAAAAGCTACAGGGTCACCACTTCGTTGCCAATGCGTAAATTATTTGCATAAGATGACGTCAAAGTCTGTGACGAATACTTGATTTTGAACAATACGGCGCCGTTGTTTAGTGCTAGTCTTTTTTGTCATCAGCATTCTTCGGGAGGTTGTCGTGGCACTGAACGATATGCACGCCGAAGCGGTTTCCGGCGTTGTCGACCGCGTTGTGGCTCGCTATCGGCGCGATCCCACCTGTATGTTGCAAATATTGCGCGAAGTGCAGGAAGCCTGCGACTGGATTCCGCCGGAAGCGATTGACCGTCTGCAGGTGGTGCTGGGTGTGCCACGCACCAAGATCGAAGGCGTCGCCGGTTTCTACTCATTTTTGTACACCCAGCCGCGCGGCAAGTACCGGATTCTTTTTTCGGACAATGTGACTGACAACATGCAGGGCAACCGGGCGCTGATGGAGCGCCTGTGCAGTAGCCTGTGGGTTGAGCCGGGCAAGGTTTCGGAGGACGGCCTGCTCAGTATCGAGAAGACCTCCTGTACCGGCATGTGCGATCAGGGCCCGGCGCTGCTGGTCAATAATCGGGCAAATACCCGGTTGACCGCAGCACGCATCGACGAAATTGCCGAACTGGTCCGTAACAAGGTGCCGCTCGGCGAATGGCCGGCCGACTTCTTCGCGGTTGAAGACAATATCCGCAAGGCTGACATCATGCTGAATTCGCGCCTGCAACCCGGTGATGCCCTGCGTGCCGCGCATGGCCGGGTGCCGAGCGATGGCCTGATGTCGTCGAATATGCGTTCCTGGCGCGAGGGGCTGCCATCCGGTATCGGCGGGCCGGCGGCGATGCTCGATGAAATCAAGCGAGCCAATCTGCGTGGTCGCGGCGGCGCCGGTTTCATTACCGGCCTGAAGTGGGAAGCCTGCCGCAACGCGCAACTCAAGGCGGGGCAGCAACGTTTTGTCGTTTGCAATGCCGATGAAGGCGAGCCAGGGACTTTCAAGGACCGCGTGCTGTTGACGTCGTATGCCGATCTGGTCTTTGAAGGCATGACCGCCGCGGCTTATGCGATTGGCGCCCGGCGCGGTTTTCTTTACCTGCGCGGCGAGTACCGTTATCTGCTGGAACCGCTGATGGCCGTGCTGGAACGGCGGCGCAAGGAAAAGATTTTGGGGGTCGATATTCTCGGCATTCCGGGGGCGGATTTTGATATCGAGATTCATCTGGGCGCCGGTGCGTATATCTGCGGCGAAGAATCGGCCCTGATCGAATCACTCGAAGGCAAGCGCGGCACACCGCGTAACCGGCCGCCTTTTCCGGTCACCAACGGCTATCTCGACCAGCCGACCATCGTCAATAACGTCGAAACCTTTGCGGCTGCCGCCTTGATCGCGCTGAATGGCGGCGAGTGGTACGCCAGCGTCGGCACCCGGCATTCAGCCGGCACCAAGATTCTGTCGGTATCCGGTGACTGCGAGCGGCCCGGTTTGTATGAATACCCGTTCGGCGTCACGATTCAGCAAGTGCTGGCCGATTGCGGGGCGCAGGATGTTCAGGCGGTACAGGTCAGCGGGCCATCCGGTATTTGTCTCAGCCCGGCAGAGTT
>JAUYQT010000075.1 GCA_030697085.1 Azonexus sp.
TGGTCGTGCTCGGCGGCATGGGGCATATTCCCGGGGTTATTCTCGGCGCTGTGCTACTCAGCATCCTGCCTGAAGTGTTGCGCTATAGCGTCGGCCCGGTGCAGATGGCCCTCTTCGGCAAAATGTTGATCGACCCGGAAAGCCTGCGCCTGTTGATGTTCGGCTTTGCTCTCGTCCTCGTCATGCGCTTCAAACCGGCCGGCTTGTGGCCTTCCCCCGAACGCAAACGCGAATTGCAGGGAGAAGCTTGATGGCACCCGAAGTGCTGCTCGAAGCCCACGCCGTGGCCAAACATTTTGGCGGCGTCAAGGCGCTGCGCGATGTCTCGCTGAGTATTCGACACGGTGAAATCTATGGCTTGATTGGCCCAAACGGCGCCGGCAAGACCACTTTCTTCAACTGCATGACCGGCCTTTATATTCCCGACGGCGGCGGCTTCACCTTCGCCGGCGCCCCCTTGCTGGCCGATGCGCCGCACCAGGCCGCCGAGCGCGGCATCGCCCGCACTTTTCAGAATATCCGCCTGTTTGGCAACATGACCGCACTCGAGAACGTCATGGTCGGCCGCCATGTGCGAACCCGGGCCGGCGTACTCGGCGCCATACTGCAAAATACGGCAACGCGGGATGAAGAAGCGGCGATCCGCCAACGTGCCATCGAATTGCTGCATTACGTACGCATCGAAGATCAGGCCGAGCATCTGGCGAAAAATCTCTCCTACGGCGACCAGCGCCGCCTGGAAATCGCCCGCGCCCTGGCGACCGAGCCGAAACTACTTTGTCTCGATGAGCCAGCCGCCGGCATGAACGGCACAGAAACTGCCGAGCTGCGTGAATTGATCGACGGCATTCGTCGCGACGGCACGACAATTTTGCTCATTGAACATGATGTAAAGCTGGTCATGGGCCTGTGTGACCGCGTTGCCGTGCTCGATTACGGCGCGCTGGTGATTGAGGATGTGCCCGCCGTGGTGCAGAAAGATCAACGTGTGATTGAGGCTTATCTAGGTGCTTGAAGTAACCGGACTCCACGTTGCCTACGGCGGCATTCAGGCCGTGCGCAGCATTACCTTTCACATCAATGCCGGCGAAATGGTTGCCTTGATCGGCGCCAACGGGGCAGGCAAGACGAGCAC
>JAUYQT010000087.1 GCA_030697085.1 Azonexus sp.
GTGTTCCAGGACATCGGCCGCGACCACAACGTCGAAAGGCGCTTTGTCGCTAACGAGCCCGGGCCAATCGGGGCTGTTCAGGTCGGCGCGAATGACTGCATCGCAAAATGGGGTTACTTTTTCGATGGCGTCCGGATCGAGCTCGACCCCGGTCACCCTGCATTGTTGGGCTGTGGCCAGAACGCGTGTGATCGATCCTGGTCCGCAGCCGACTTCCAGCACATGCCGGCCCGTGCCAACGAACTCAACGACGAACGCACCTGCTGTATGCGACTCGGGGTCAACGGAATATTCGTAAAGATGTTTCTCTTGGTTCGCCATATCTTCCATCGTGTTATTGGTGCCAGCCATGAATATTGAAGAAGCGCGCGGCACTGCGCGCAAAGTGGGCCATGTGACGCCAGCCCTTGCGGGCGACACCACCGCCAAAATGCCGGACGCGCATATCCGGACAGTAGGCTGAAAGACCAAGTCTGCCCGCCCGCAGCGAGAGATCGAAGTCCTCAAAGTATAAAAAATAGGCGGGGTCGAATCTGCCAAGCTGCGCATAGGTACTTGCACGAAACAGCATGCAGCAACCGCTGATGAGGGGTGGGTCAGCCTTCGGTACACTAGGGTCCCAGTCGCGGCACTCGTAGGCGGCTATGCGCGGGTGTGCTGCGTCCACGCCCAGCGCGCGCAGCAGGAGCGTGGGTACGTCAGGGTAGCGGAAACAGGCTGGACGCAGCCCACCATCCGGTTCGATCAACGCCGGAGCAATCAGGCCCACTGCAACATGGGCAGCCAGGAAATCAATACCGGCAGCGAGGCTGCCAGGGGTAAACTCAAGATCGGGGTTAGCCACCAGGAAGTAGTCTGCCCATTGATTGCAGTGGGCAAAAGCACGATTATGGCCGGCACCGAAGCCGGGGTTTGCGCCAACATAATCGTAATTTATCTTAATCCGTACGCCAAACAGTTTATACCAATCTGTCAGGATGTCGTCGGGCTGGCGGTGCGGAGAGTGGTCAATCATGAAGACCTCGCTCCGTTCGATGGTGTCGCTGACGTTCTGAAGTGCTTGATTCAGGGTATCAAGGGTGCGGGTAAGCAACACCAAGTCAGGGCGATACAGGACGATGGAAACGGCAAGCGCGCACCCAGCGTTGTTGCTTTTGCTCTTTTGCATTGATGTTGGCTTTGATAGTCGCTATGAATTATAACAGCCTGTCAGGCTGGCCAGCCACCCAGAGTTTTATTTCTACATGGGCGCACTACTGTCCGTTTAAATAAATGCCCGAACCACGCAACACCATGACTGACGAAGTTCTCCGAACGATAATGTGCGGTGTCGATTTGAAATCGTCGAAAAATAATCTTTCAGATTTTTTTGAAGGGCGTAATCATGAAATGACAGTGAAAATCAACTTCACTCCACCGTGACCGATTTGGCCAGATTTCTTGGCTTGTCCACATCGGTACCTTTGACCAGCGCTACATGATATGACAGTAGTTGCAGCGGAATGACGTGCAGGATGGGGGATAGCTCGCCGTAGTGTTCCGGCAGGCGCAGGACGTGCACGCCTTCCGACTCGGTAATCTCTGAATCGGCATCGGCGAAAACGTAGAGCTCGCCACCGCGGGCCTGAACTTCCTTGAGGTTGGATTTCAGCTTGTCGAGCAACTGGTCGTTCGGGGCGATGGAAATCACCGGCATGTCGGCGTCGACCAGCGCCAGTGGGCCGTGTTTGAGTTCGCCGGCGGGGTAGGCTTCGGCGTGGATGTAGTAAATTTCCTTGAGCTTCAGGGCGCCTTCCATGGCGATCGGGTAATGCCGGCCACGGCCGAGGAAGAGGGCGTGGTGTTTGTCGGCAAAGCGCTGGGCCCAGATTTTGATGTCACTTTCGAGCTCGAGAACCTTGTTGACCGCAACCGGCAGGTGGCGGAGCTGGTCGATGTGGGCGCTTTCCTGTTCCGGCTGCAGGCGCTTCTTCACTTTGGCCATGACCAGGGTTAGCAGAAATAGGGCGGCGAGCTGGGTGGTGAAGGCCTTGGTTGAGGCGACACCGATTTCCGGGCCGGCGCGGGTGATGAAGCGCAGGGCGCATTCGCGAACAATGGCGGATTCCGGCACGTTGCAGATGGCCAGCGTCTTCATTTGGCCGAGCGACTTGGCATGGCGCAAGGCGGCCAGGGTGTCGGCGGTTTCGCCGGATTGCGAGATGGCGACAATCAGCTGGCGCTGATTGGGCACCGAGGTACGGTAGCGGTATTCGCTGGCGATTTCGACATTGCACGGCACGCCGGCGATACTTTCCAGCCAGTAGCGCGCGGTGAATCCTGAGTGACTGCTGGTGCCGCAGGCGAGGATCAGGATCGAGTCGACATCGGCCATCAGGTTGGCGGCATCGGCGCCAAAAATGCCGGGCTGAATGCTCTTGCTGCCGCCGACGATTTCCAGCGTGTTGGCCAGCGCTTCGGGCTGCTCGAAAATTTCCTTCTGCATGTAGTGCTGATAGTTGCCGAGTTCGACCGCTGCGGCAGAAAGCTGCGAGATATGCACCGGGCGTTCGACTGGCGTGCCGTCAAGGCGGCTGATTTTGACGCTGCTTGCGGTCAACTCGGCAACATCGCCATTTTCCAGATAGACCATGTTGCGGGTAACTTGTAGCAGCGCGGAGGCGTCGGAGGCGGCGTAATTGCCTTTATCGGAGATGCCGAGCAGTAGTGGCGAGCCTTCACGGGCAACGATGACCTTGCCGGGCTGACGGTGGTCGATGGCGGCGATGGCGTAGGCGCCGACCAGTTGGCGGCAGGTGATTTGCACGGCCTTGAAAAGGTCAGGTTCAGTCTTCAGGGTAAATTCAAGCAGGTGGGCGATGCTTTCGGTGTCGGTGTCAGAGGTAAAGAGATAGCCTTGCGCGGTCAGATCACGGCGCAGGCTTTCGTAGTTCTCGATGATGCCGTTATGGACGACGGCAATTGAGCCGGAAACATGCGGGTGGGCATTGCGTTCGCTCGGTACGCCGTGCGTCGCCCAGCGGGTGTGCGCGATGCCGGTGACTGACTGGGTATTGGCCGAGTTGGCTTCAAGTTCCGCGACGCGACCAACCGAGCGGACGCGCTCAATGCTGGCGCCGCTGATAACAGCGAGGCCGGCCGAGTCATAGCCCCGGTATTCGAGCTTTTTCAGGCCTTCAACGAGGACGGGGACGATGTTTTTACCGGCTGCTGCCGCGACGA
>JAUYQT010000152.1 GCA_030697085.1 Azonexus sp.
AAAGGGTAAAAGAGGTCTGGCCGTTCGCCGTGATCGGCGGTATATCCAGCGGGTTAAAGTCCCGTGAAAGGAGTTGTCCGTGTTTCCAGGGGGCCGACCCCTTTGCATTTTCCGGTCGACCGCCTTGCAAGCCAAGCTTTCAGACCCGCCATGCTTGCCAATAAAGTGGGCTCTGGCTAGACTTGGTTCAACTTAGTTCGATTGGAGTCGGTCATGCAAACCGTAAATATTCATGAAGCAAAAACGCATCTGTCGCGCTATCTGGAGCGGGTCGCGCAGGGGGATGAAATGATCATTGCGCGGGCTGGGCATCCCTTGGCACGTCTGGTGCCTTATGCGAGCACATTGTCGCCGCGCGTGCTTGGCCTGGGGGAGGCGACGATTCCCGAGGATTTTGACCGCATGGCGGGTGCCGAGATTGCCAATTTGTTTGAGGGGGGCGGGGCGTGACCTTATTGCTCGATACCCATATCCTGCTATGGGCGATTTATCAGCCGGCACGCATTCCAGAAAACTGGGTTGCCAGGCTGGTCGACCGTAACAATCCAGTTTTTTTCAGCGCCGCCAGCATCTGGGAGATCGCCATCAAGTCGTCGCTTGAACGGCCGGACTTTGTCCATGATGCGGAACGTACGTTGCAGTTGGCGCGCCAGACCGGCTTTGTCGAATTGCCGGTGAGTGGTGAAGTTGCAGCGCGGGTGCGGGATTTGCCGTGGCACCATCGCGACCCCTTCGACCGCCTGCTGATTGCTCAAGCCAAACAGATGCCGGCCCGACTACTCACCGCTGATAGCCAGTTACCCATTTATTCCGAGCTGGTCGAATTGATTGCCTGATATTGCTGCGCGTCAGCAAGTCATAAATCCAGCAAGGAAAAGCAGCCAAGAAAAGGGGGCAAACAAGAAAAGGGGTCAGACCCCTTTGCAAAGTAAACCCCATTCGTTTACGCTACAGCCCATGCCTCGTCGCTCTCGCATTCATCTTCCCGGTATCCCGCAGCATGTCATTCAACGTGGTGTTGATCGGCAACCGGTATTTTTCTCCGACGAGGATTGCCAGTTTTATCTCGACTGGCTGGGCGAGTACCTACAAAAGCGCCACATCGAACTACATGCTTATTGCCTGATGACCAATCACGTTCATTTGCTATTGTCCTCGCCGTCGGCAGATGCCCTGGGGGGCTTGATGCAGGATTTGGGCCGACGTTATGTGCAGTACATCAATCGAACCTACCGCCGCAGTGGCGGTCTTTGGCAGGGGCGTTACAAAGCCAGTTTCGTTCAATCTGAACGTTACCTGCTCAGTTGCATGCGCTATGTCGAACTTAACCCGGTGCGCGCCGGCATGGTGGTCGCACCGGGTGATTATCGCTGGAGTAGCTACCGGGCGAATGCACTTGGTGGCTCGGACAAGCTGCTCATACCCCATGTCGAATATCTAGCGCTTGGCGCCGCTCCCGAAGAGCGGCAGCAGACTTATCGCAATCTGTTCGTGACAGAAGTGGATGATCCCGCCTGGAATCTGATTCGCCAAGCGACTCAGCAGGGTGTGCTCGTGGCTGATAGTCATTTCGCCGAAATCATCGAACAGCGCCTGGGATCTGCCGTACAGCCCCGTCCTCGCGGTCGACCGCCAAAAAAGCATGAAGGGGGCAAGGGGGGCTGACATTGTTTTCCAGAAAAGTTTTGGGCGGCGCTAGCGGTCGTGCCGAACGCGCCAATGACGGCGTGTGACCAATGTTGAAAGCCGAAATTGGTAGATACCAGCTATCAATTTCTGACCAAACAGTCTGCTTTTAGCGAATGCCTAAAACTGTACAGCCACTACTCAATGCTGCGGTCGACCGTAAAAATCTACCTATTTTTACAATTAAAACAGGTGGCTTTTTCGCGTCGACCGTAGCAAGCGGGCCGTTTCGGCCCAAAGCCCTTTTACGCTGCCTGCAGCTTATCAAGCAGTCGTCAAGGCGCTTTCTGTCTTCTGCCCGGTGCTCAGCTTGCTGGCGAGAAACTCGTCGTAGCCCTTGCTCACCAGCTCAAAGGTTTTCATGACGCCACTTTCGATCTCGCCGCTGAAGACCTTCAGGCCTTGCAGAATCTCTTGTGCTTCGCCAAAGCCCTTTTCAAACCCGCCACGGATCAGATTGACGAAATCCTTGGCTACCTGATCCGGGTCGTCATCGGGGCGTTGCGCCGCGTAGGCGTCGAAAAAGCCGGTCGACAACGACAGGATGCGCCCGGCGGTTGCTTCCGGCGAATTGTCTTCGCTCATTTTGGCCTGAATCGCGTCTGGCCCCAGTGTCGGGCTGAGCAACTCATTGATGCGCTCAATGGCACCGCGGAACAGTAAGGCTTGTGACTGATCGCCGGCTTTCAGGGAAACTTCCGCCGAAGCCTGCAGAATGTGGACATTCAATTGATCACGGGCGCTGATGCGATTTTCTGTCGCATTGACCCGTTCATCAGCCACCTTGGCCGTATTTCGGGATTGATCGGTTTGGGGTGGCAAGGTCCGCTGATATAGCTGGCTGCTGGCTGATGTACTGAGCATGGTGTCTGTCCTTTATCGTCCGGGAAGGGAAAAACTCCCATCCCGATAGCGATTGAAATTGTCTGCCCGACAATTTCATCTTAGACCATCCTGGTCAAAGCACCAGCAGGGCTGCCGGCCTCTGACGCGAGGCCCGGCTTCAGCCGTTGGCTAATGCAGCGCCTCCAGCTTGGCTAGAAGCTCAGCGCAGCGCTTCTCACCCGCGATGGCGTGTCGTGCATCGCTTGCCAGGTCATAGCGCCAGCCGTTTCATGGACTGACGAAACCAGGAATGTCGTTATATCCATGTTGGACTGTCATTTTCTTCGGAGGCAAAGCATTTACGGTGAAACGATTAATCGCAAAGGACAACAAATAGCATTGCTCCTATGTGCAGCTTATTGAATTCTGGCAGTTTGGCTGATCGATCCCCGCCGCAGATTGCGGTCAATCATCCATCTCAAGCACTTCATTGGCCCAGACCAGCGCCGCCAGCAATTCCTGATTGACGCTGGGTGCATCGACCCGACAGGCCATCGCCCAGATGGTGGTGGCTTTCTGGTCGCCGTTCTCGCAGGCGACGGCCAGGTTCAGGAAAGGGGCGAGCGGACCGCTGCCGGTGAGCAGGGCTTCGTTGACGGCCGGTGGCATCGCCACACTATCGAGAATTTCGGCCAGCGGGCGATCGAGCAGTTTTTCCAGTTGGGAAAACAGGCCGGTCAGGAAGAGCTGGTCGGGATTGATGCCTTCCTGCCGGGTGCGGCGGCCGAGACGCTCCATCAGGCTGGCCCGCGCCAGCGCCTGTTCGGTCAGCACGCGCTCGATGTAGCCGGATTTCTGGACGTCGAACAGGAGCAGGGACAACCAGCGGTAGAAGCGCTCCCGCCCGAGCAGAAGCAGGCTCTGCTCGATCGAGGTGATTTCGTGCTCGAGACCGTTAGCCGAGGAGTTGATGTAGCGCAGCAGCTTGTAGGTGACGACCGGGTCCTGGCGGATCGAACTGGCCAGTTCGCCGCCTTCGACGCCGCTGCGCAGTTGCCCGAGCACCTGCATGATGCGGCTGCGATCGACGTTGGCCCGCGGCGGGTGCCAGTCTTCGCGGCGATTGACGAAGGGCCCGTGAAAATAGTCGAAACCGGCCCGGAAGCAGACCTGGAAATCGTCCGAACTTTCAATGTCGGCGGCGATCAGCGCCAGCCGGCCGTTGCCATCGAGCTTGCGCAAGCGGCGGACCCAGTCGGCGATTTGCAGGCCATCGTAGGCGGGGGTCGAAATCTGGACGAAATCGCAGAAGGCGACGATTTCCTCAAGCGCCTGCTCCGAACGGAGATAGCAGCCAACCTTGAAACCCCGCGCCTTGATTTCAGCCAGACGCACCGCCAGACCTGGGCTGAGCTCGCCGTTATCGTCGAGCGGATCGATCATCAGTACGGTGTTGGCTTGTTCCAGCGAGGCCAGTTGCGGGTTGTCGAAAGACAGGGGTGACAGTTCGACGAAGGAGAGGCGATGACCGAGCAGGCTGCCCGTGCCCAAGGAGGCGAGATTGACAATCAGGACGTCATCATAGGCGCGGCGCAAAGCCGGACTCTTCCCGGAAAAACGCTTGTGCAGGCGTTGATTCAACAGGAATTCATAGCCGGCAACCTTTTCACGACGATTCAGAATCGGCTCGCGACAGACAAAGGAACGATCCTCGGTCGAGACTGGCTGATCGCTGCGCAGTGGCGCCACTTCATTGAGCCGTTGAAAGGTGTCGGCGGGCGGCGGCGCAGGTTTTCGGGAAAACAGGGAGCGGAAAAAATTGAACATGGTGAATTCTTTGAATGGCTGCGTCAGCCGGGACGGCAGTGCACTATCGTACGTGAATTCCGATCTGCTGACTTTGGCTGGACTTCAAATCAACGGGCCGGCTAAAACGGCTCACTATGTGACTTAGGTTACATACGTCATTATTTTCGGCCGGTAAAGTTCGGGCGTCTTGACTGATTACCCAACGGAGAAAAAATGAAATCAAAACTATTGCTTGCCCTGCTCGCGCTAACCCTGACCGGGACTGCTTCTGCCCAAGTGAAACCGGAAGACGCGATCAAGTGGCGCCAGTCCGGTTATGCCTTCATGGCCTGGAACATGGCTCGCATCAAGATGAATGTCGAAGGTACTTATAACAAGGAAGAAGTGATCAAGGCTGCCAACGCGATTCAGGCGGTGGCCAATTCAGGCATGGGTTCGCTTTACCTGCCAGGTACCGATAAGGGCACCGGCTGGGAAAAGACCCGGGTCAAGCCGGAGTTGTTCACCAACAAGGAAGGTGTCGGCAAGGTGGCTGGCGCCTTCGTCAAGGAAGCCAATGAAATGGCGAAAGTAGCGGCGAGCGGTGATGTGGCGGTGGTCAAGGAGCAGTTTGGCAAGCTGGGCGCCAGTTGCAAGGGCTGCCATGACGATTTCAAGATCAAGGACAATTGATTCTGTCGTCTGGCTCGCCGGATAGTTGTCTTACGGGCGCCTTTTCAGGCGCCTGTTTTTATTAAAGGACAAGAATGGAAATATGAACGGGAAAAAAATTCGTCTGTGGGATTTGCCGACTCGCCTGTTTCACTGGCTATTGGTCCTGGCTGTCGCTGCTTCGCTCATTAGTGGGCAGTTGGGCGGCAATCTGATCGACTGGCATGGTCGGATTGGCCTGTTCATGGTTGGCCTGCTGGCCTTTCGCCTGGTTTGGGGCGTCCTGGGTTCGACCTACGCCCGATTCCTGCAGTTCTTCCCGACGCCCGCAAAAATCACCGCCTACCTGCGCGGAGAGTGGCGTGGTGAAGGGCACAATCCGCTTGGGGCAATCGCCGTTTTCGCCTTGCTTGGGCTATTGACCGCACAGGTGGTGACCGGCCTGTTTGCCAACGACGACATCACTTTCGTCGGCCCGCTTTTCGATCTGGTCAGCAAGGCGTTGAGTAACCGCATGACCAGTCTGCATCAACTTTTATCCAATTTTTTGATTGGATTGGTCGTGTTGCATATTGCTGCCATCACCTTTTATGGCCATTTCAAGCAGCAAAAATTGCTCAAGCCAATGATTACCGGCTGGAAGGAAGGGGAGGGCGAATCTGCGCGTGGCGGCGGTTTCGGTGCGTTGATGATTGCGCTGGTGATAGCCGGTGCTGCACTTTATGGCGCCAGCGGTGCCTGGTTGCCGGAGCCTCCACCGCCCCCTCCGGCGGCTGAGACGCCGAGCTGGTAAACGCCGAGCTGGTAAACGTCAAAAAGCCGCCTGATATTCAGACGGTTTTTTGTTTTCCGGCGGGCGTATTTTGAACCTCAATCGGCCTGCCCCAATGGCACAAGCGGCTAATAAATCAGGGCTTTTCTCTGCCGTTCGGCATGCCTGTGTTTGGGCTAACGCGGGGTCGTTGCCACTTGGGCAAGTGTCTGGCTGATGACAGTTGAGGCGTCATGCTTGGTGGTATCTTTGTCTGAATATCGGTTCAGGCTGACTGTGCCGGCAAAAAAACAGGAGACAAGATGACTTACCGCATTGATTCGGAGCCGCTCTGGAAACCTAATTCGGCCACGGTTGGCGATACTCGGATGGCAATTTTCATGCAGGCGACCGGCCACGGGCGCTATGCGGATCTATGGCAATGGTCGGTCGATCAACCCGAGACTTTCTGGTCGACGCTGTGGGATTTTTGCGGCGCGGTGGGTGAAAAAGGCGGCGAAATTCTCGTTGACCGTAACAAGATGCCCGGCACCCGCTGGTTCCCCGAGGCGCGGCTAAATTATGCTGAAAATCTGCTGCAGCGGCGTGATGACGGTGATGCGCTGGTTTTTTGGGGTGAAGATAAAGTTAAGCGTCGATTGAGCCGCGCTGAGTTATATCGCGAGGTCGCCCGCTTCCAGCAATTCCTGATCGCCGCCGGAGTGGGCGAGGGAGACCGGGTGGCGGGGTTTCTGCCGAATTTGCCCGAAACCTTGATCGCCATGCTTGCAGCAACCTCGCTGGGGGCCGTCTGGTCGTCCGCCTCGCCCGATTTCGGCGTACAGGGCGTGCTTGATCGGTTTGGCCAGATTGAGCCGAAGGTGCTGATTTGCGTTGATGGTTATTGGTACAACGGCAAGTCGGTGGATTGTCTGGCGAAAAATGCCGAAGTGGTGGCCAAAATGCCGTCGCTGCTGAAGACGGTGGTTGTCCCTTATCTGAATGCGGCCCCGGAAATCGGTGCGATTGCTCATGCCGTGAGGTGGCAGGAGATTGCCGCTGATGCTACGGTCGACCGCCAAAAAGAGGTGATTTTCAAGCGCCTGCCGTTTAATCATCCGCTGTTTATCATGTTTTCCTCCGGCACGACCGGCGTGCCGAAATGCATTGTGCACTGTCATGGCGGCGTGCTGCTCCAGCATTTGAAAGAGCATCAATTGCACAGCGATGTGCGCCCCGGCGACCGCCTGTTTTACTTCACGACCTGTGGCTGGATGATGTGGAACTGGCTGGTTTCCGGTCTGGCTTGCGGCGCCACTTTGCTACTTTATGACGGCTCGCCATTTGCCGGCAAAGGCACGGTGCTTTTCGATTTGGCCGCGGCTGAAAAGATGACCCACTTTGGTACCTCGGCCAAATTTATCGACGCGGCAGCCAAGCTTGGCCTGAAGCCGGGCACGACGCATGATCTTGCCGCGCTGCGCGCCATGTTCTCGACCGGCAGCCCGCTGTCGCCGGAAGGTTTCGACTGGGTTTACCGTGAAATCAAGCAGGACATCCTGCTCGCCTCGATTTCCGGTGGTACCGATATCGTTTCCTGCTTCGTACTCGGCAATCCGGTTTTGCCGGTTTATCGCGGCGAAATCCAGTGTCGTGGCCTCGGTATGGCGGTCGATGTTTTCAACGATGCCGGCCAGCCGGTGCGCGCGGAAAAGGGCGAGCTGGTGTGTACCCAGCCTTTCCCGGTGATGCCGGTGGGTTTTTGGAATGACGAGACGGGTGAGAAATACCAGGCGGCCTACTTTGATCGTTTCAGTCATGTCTGGTGTCACGGCGATTTTTCGGAAATCACCGAACATGATGGGGTGATTATTTACGGCCGTTCGGATGCGACGCTCAATCCTGGCGGGGTGCGTATCGGCACGGCGGAAATCTATCGTCAGGTTGAGCAGTTGCCCGAGGTGCTTGAGTCGCTGGTGATTGGCCAGGACTGGCCACCGGGCAAGAATGACGATGTTCGCGTCGTGCTTTTCGTCAAACTGCAGGACGGTCACACGCTGGATGCGGGCTTGGTCGAGCGTATCAAAAAGCAGATCAGAGAGAACGCGACAGCGCGCCATGTGCCGGCCAAGGTTGTTCCGGTGGCTGATATTCCGCGCACCAAGTCAGGCAAGATCGTTGAGCTGGCGGTGCGTAATGTGGTTCATGCCCAGCCGGTAAAAAATCTCGAAGCACTGGCCAACCCGGAGGCGTTGGAATATTTTCGGGCGCGGCCTGAGTTGGCGGATTAAACGCGGCGTGTCAGCAAGGTGGTTAGTCCCGGCACCTTGCGCGTTAATTCTCGCAGCTTGTTGAAAAAGGCGCCGAGCCTGTCGGTAATGCGCTGGCTAGCGGCCGGGCTTTCAATTTTGCGGTAAAACAATATGCCGCCGGCAAGGCTTGCGGTCCACGCGAAAAGCAGGCCAAAAATGGCGGCGCTTGCCGAGGTGTCGCCGAGCTTGGCGAAGAGCGCATTGGCGAGCAGGCAGATGGGGAAATGCACCAAGAAAACCGAGTAGGAAATCTGACCCAGAAAGGCCAGCGGTCTGGCATTCGGCCAGCGTTCGAGTAGCCCGCTGCGGCGGCTGAAACCGAGGGTTAGCGCAATCAGCAGCGCGAGAAGAATTCGCAGGCGGAAATCCAGAATCAAGGCGGCGATGACAACGGTGGCGATGACGCCAAACCAGGCCACCAGTTGCTTGCGGCCCGATGCCCACCAGGCGGTGGCGCCGAGCCCGTAGGAGGCAAAGAAATACAGTGCCCAGTTGTCCCAACTGGCATCACGGTTGAACCAGAATAATGCGGCCGTAGCGAGCGCGATGACGAGGGCTGGCGCAAGGTAGCGGAAATGGCCGCTCCAGAGCAGAAATGTCATCAACGCAAAAAGCTGAAAATCAATGGCGATGTACCAGACGCCAGCCGATAGCGCAGCGAAGCCAAGCACGTTTTGCAGCAGTAAGGCATGGGCCAGCCATTGGGTCAGCGTGGCACGCTCCGGAATCGACTCGTCGTCCATCCAGTGATCGGCTATGGCTGCGCCGACAATCGCCAGACCAATGGCGGCCAGGTAAGGAATGACGAGGCGCAGATAGCGTTTCCAGATCAGCGGCAGCGGCGAACTGACGAGCCCCTGACCGTGGCTGGAGAGGGCGCGGGCAGCGAGAAAGCCGCCGATGACGAGAAAGACCTGGACGGCCAGGCGCGCATAGTCGTTAAGCCAGCCCATTAGGCCGGGCATGGCCTGTTGCGCGGCGCGCGACAACGGGCCATAGGCCGAGAGGTGATGCAGGACGACCAATTGTGCTGCGATGCCCTTGAAGGCATCGATTAGCGGCATGCGGCTGGATGGCTGGCTCATGGGGCGAATGTTACATTGAATTGCTGCGGTGCACAATAAGTGATGGGTCGCCTTTAATGGGAAATCGGCCAGTCTGCGCTTGGCCGATTAAACGAAGCGCGCGATAAAGGCGCCGCGGCAATGCTCCGGTAGCTCGACCCAAACCCGGTAGCCGCTGCCTGGCGCGACTTCAACCGGCTTGCCGGCGGCGTTTTCCATGCGCTTGACTTGCCAGCTATGGTTGCCGGAGGGGTGCACTGATTCAAGACGATCACCGAGCGCAAAGTGGTTTTTGACTTCGATTTCCATCAAGCCACGCGCCGCATCGAAACGCACGGCATCGCCGACATAGAGGCTGCGGTCCGATTCCGAATGACCGCGCAGGTAATTCTGATATTCGACATCGTGGTGACGTTGCAGAAAGCCGTCGGTATAGCCACGGTTGGCCAGGCCATCGAGTTCGCCGAGCAGTTTCGGGTCGAGCGGCCGGCCGGCCACCGCATCGTCAATCGCCTGGCGGTAGGATTGGCAGGTGCGCGCCACGTAGTAGGCACTCTTTGTGCGGCCTTCAATTTTCAGCGAATCGACGCCCAACTCGACCAGACGCTGCACGTGCTCGATGGCGCGCAAATCCTTGGAGTTCATGATGTAGGTGCCGTGCTCGTCTTCCTCGATCGGCATCAGCTCGCCCGGGCGCATCTTTTCTTCGAGCAGGATTTCCTGATCATTTCTGAGCATTTGCGCCGGTTGATCGTCGGAAGTGCTCACCTTGTAATCCCAGCGG
>JAUYQT010000313.1 GCA_030697085.1 Azonexus sp.
GGGCGAGATCGTGTCCATGACCGCGACCAAAGGCTGCATACTCTTCAAACAAACCTTTTTGCGCATAGAAGCCGAAGTATTTTGATTCGTCGTTATCAAAGCCTGGCTGAGAATCACCCACTTTGAACTTATCAACAACACCGTTGGCGAAAAGCAGATCGAACATCGATTTACCCTTGAGCTTCGGCGCCTTGGCGAGCAGATCGGCCGGCCACACTTCTTCCATTTTGAAACGCTTGGCAAATTCCATCACCTGCCAGAGATCTGAACGCGACTCACCTGGGCCCTTGACTTGTTGACGCCAGAACTGGGTACGACGCTCGGCATTGCCATAGGCGCCCTCCTTTTCAACCCACATGGAGGTTGGCAGAATCAGGTCGGCAGCCATGGCGGAAACCGTCGGATACGGATCGGAAACAACGATAAAATTATCCGGATTACGCCAGCCGGGATAAAGCTCTTCATTGATGTTCGGACCAGCCTGCATGTTGTTATTACATTGCTGCCAGTAAAAATTAACCTTGCCGTCCTTCAGCGCCCGAGCCATGGCAACCGCGTGATAGCCGGGTTTGGGAGGAATAGTACCTTCCGGCAAACCCCACAATTCCTCGGAAAGCTTGCGGTGCGCGGGGTTCATCACCACCATGTCAGCCGGCAGACGATGCGAGAATGTGCCGACCTCACGCGCTGTACCACAAGCTGAAGGTTGTCCAGTCAATGAGAACGGGCTGTTGCCCGGCTCGGAGATTTTGCCGGTAAGCAGGTGGATGTTATAGACCAGATTGTTGGCCCAGGTACCGCGGGTATGCTGGTTGAAACCCATCGTCCAGAAGGAAGTGACCTTGATCTTCGGGTCGGCATACAACTCGGCCAGAGATTTGAGGTCTTTCTCGGAAACACCGGAGAGCTTGGAGAC
Source organism: Azonexus sp. (assembly GCA_030697085.1). Taxonomy (GTDB): domain Bacteria; phylum Pseudomonadota; class Gammaproteobacteria; order Burkholderiales; family Rhodocyclaceae; genus Azonexus. The sequence continues at coordinate 917 of JAUYQT010000313.1, forward strand.
TTTCTCGACGGTGTAGTCGGCGACAAATTTTTTGTATTCGTCGAATGTGATTGCCTCGGACTTGCCCGTATCACCCTTCGGTTTGCCGTCAGCACCGGGATAGCCGTTGCTGGTCGCGTCTTTTTCAAGCGCATGCGTTGGGCGCAGGCCATAGCCAATATCAGTCGCGCTCTTCTTGAAATTGATGTTCTTGTCGATAAAGGCCTGATTAACCTTGCCGTTCTGGATGATGTAATTGGCAATGTAATTCAGGATCGCCAGGTCCGTCTGCGGCGCAAAGATCATCGGAATGTCGGCCAGCTCGTAGGAGCGGTGCTCGAAGGTCGACAAAACAGCAACCTTGACATCCTTGCTGGACAATTTGCGATCAGTCAGACGTGTCCACAGAATTGGATGCATTTCGGCCATATTCGAGCCCCAAAGCACGAAGGCATCGGCATGCTCAATGTCGTCATAGCAGCCCATCGGCTCATCAATACCGAAAGTGCGCATGAAGCCAGCAACAGCAGAGGCCATACAGTGACGTGCGTTGGGATCAATATTATTGGTCCGGAAACCGACTTTCATCAACTTGGCGGCGGCATAACCTTCCCAGACAGTCCATTGCCCGGAGCCAAACATGGCGAGCGCATCCGGACCTTTTGCCTTCAACGTGGCCTTGACCTTCTCTTCCATGATATCGAAAGCCTGCTTCCAGGAAATCGGTGCAAATTCGCCATTTTTATCATACTTACCATCTGTCATACGCAGCATTGGCGAAGTCAGGCGGTCCTTGCCGTACATGATTTTGGAGAGGAAGTAGCCCTTGATACAGTTCAGGCCGCGATTAACTGGCGCATCCGGATCACCTTGAGTAGCCACGACATGGCCGTTTTGCGTACCAACCAGTACGCTACAGCCGGTGCCACAGAAACGACAGGGCGCTTTATCCCAGCGAATTTCGTCTGTCTGTGTCGCCGCGATGGCGCTGGCGCCCGGCAGACCTGCTGCCGACATGGCCGCTGCTGCTGCATTAGCCTTGATGAAATCCCGTCTATTGAGTTTCATACCTCTACCTCCTCGTTGTCTAATTCGTTGCCGCTGTATTGATAAACCATGGCTACCGATGCAACACCGGGGATACCATGCAAGGCTACGTAACTCTCCGCAGCCAGATTTGTATCGTCATCTTCAAGCGTGACGACCACTTTTCCTTCCAGCGTCCGGGCATGAATTTCCACCCCCGGCATTTGAAGCAAGGCCGCGCAGGCCTCTTCAAGGCGCGCTGGCGCAATGTACAAAATGGCACTGGAAATATTCATCCGACCTAATCCCCCAAAGCGCATCTGCGTCGAGCATTTGCAAGTTTTGCAGTCTTCCCCAACATCAATTAGCTGC
>JAUYQT010000378.1 GCA_030697085.1 Azonexus sp.
ACTTGATATGGCCTTGTTTGGGCGGACGATGATCGGCCTCGGCGTCTCGGTGACTTTCATCGCCATGCTTAAATTGATCGCCGTCTGGTTTGAAGAGGATCGTTTTGCGACACTGGTTGGTGTCTGCATGCTGGTCGGTAATCTCGGCTCCATTTTGGCCGGTGCGCCGCTCTCCGCGCTGGCCCAGGCCAGTGGCTGGCGTGGCGTGTTTATCGGCGTCGGCGCGCTGTCCATGGTTCTGGCGGGGCTGTGTTGGGTCATCGTGCGGGATCGGCCCAGCGTTATCGGTGAACCGGAAGCCCGGGCGCCAAAATTTGATCGCACGGTGGTCATTGGCAGCCTGCTCGCCGTCTTGCGCAATCGCTCGACCTGGCCGGCAGTGCTGGTCAATACCGGCACCAGCGGCGCCTTTTTTACCTTCGCCGGATTATGGACCGTGCCTTATCTGATGCAGGTGCACGACATGACGCGGGCGCTGGCTGCAGCACATTTATCACTGTGGTTTGGCGGCTTCGCTCTGGGCTGCTTTTTCATCGGCACCATTTCAGACCGTCTTGGTCGGCGCAAGCCGGTGATGATTGTCTGCACCCATCTCTTTGCCGCCATCTGGCTGATCTGGTGGTCATGCGTCACCATGCCGCAGTGGGCCTCTTTCGCGTTGTTCGCACTGCTAGGATTAACGACTGCAGGCTTCAGCTTGACCTGGGCCTGTGCCAAGGAGGTTAATCCACCGTTACTCTCCGGTACTTCAACCAGTGTGGCAAATATGGGCGGCTTTCTTGCCGGTGCCCTGTTGCAGCCCTTGGTTGGCTGGGTGATGGATCTCGGCTGGAAAGGCGAAATGCTCAGTGGGGCACGTGCTTACGATGTCGAAACCTGGCGGCATGGCGTGTTGGTGGTGACTCTCTGTGCCCTCATGGGGGCTGCCGCCAGTTGGTGGATTCACGAAACGCGTTGCCGAAATATCTGGCAGCCGCCGGGCGCCTGAGATTTTGCTTGATCGGCGGGAAGCCGTGCCGGAGGAAAAATGGAGTCTGCCGTTCAGGTATTTTTCTTATGATCTGAAGCAATGATCGCGTCAGTTCGATCTGAAACAATGCAGCACCAAATTGAAGATCAGCCCGCTAACAATGAGTACAGTAGCGCTTCCTCGGCCTGAGCCGCTTCCCGAAATGCCCACGAGTCGCGGCTTCCCCGGCAATAAGGGCATTTGGGTCGGGATTACCTGCGAGCTGGTTGAGTTTTTGGTGCTCTTCATCGTCTATTTCGTCGCCCGCGCGCATTTTCCCGTGGCGTTTGAAGAAGGGGCCGAACGCTTGTCGCGGGTTTCCGGGACGGTTATTACGCTGCTCATGATTACCAGCAGTTTCTTTATTGCCTGCGCCGTCACCAGCATGCGCGCCGGTCAGCGCCGCCGTTCGATTGGCTGGCTGATTGCCGGTTTGATCGTTTCACTCGGCTACCCGGTGACCAAAATCATGGAGATTGACTGGAATCTGGCGCATGGGATCAATGGTGAATCCGGTATTTTTTTCACCGTTTATTACTACCTGACCTTTAACCATTTCGTCCATGCCACCTGGGGCATTCTCGGCATTCTCTGGGTGCTGGCTCGCCATCTGAGCGGCGCCTATACGGTTGAGGATCACGGTGGTCTGGAGGCGCTAGCGAGTTATTGGCACGCCACCGACATCATCTGGCTGATTATTTTTTCATTCTTTTATGTGCTGGCTTGAACGGTGACAAGTCGCAAAAATACATTTTCGACGACACTGGCACCGCTGACCTATGCCTGGCTCGGCCTTGTCGTGCTGACCTTGCTTGGCCTGGGTATTGGCCAGTGGTTTCGCGGCGCCGGCTGGCAACCGCTGCTGGTTGCCGCCATTGTCTGGATCAAGAGCTGGCTGGTTTGCCGCTATTTCATTGAATCGCATCTGACGCATCCGTTCATCACCCGGATCATGCGGGTCTTCATCGCTTTTGCGCCGATTGCACTGATCCTGACTGCTTTTTTCGGCAGTCAGTTTGCCCGTTGGGCGACGCTTTAGCGGTTTGACGCTTGCCAGCTGGCTCCCTTGCTGGCGCCGGTTTGGTTAGCGGGGTTTGGGGCGCAGTGGAACGGAAAACCTGGTTAGGCGTTTGTCATCGTTAATGTTTTGGTTTTACAGTTAGAAAACCTCGCCATCCCATCGAATTATGGGCTTCCGGTTTGTGCCCGTTGCGGTCATTTGGCTTTCAAGCTTCGTAATTGCAGCTTAAGGACATAGAGCGGCCATTAGTTCGTAGCCAATTTTGCCCAAAAAGCTGGGCGAACAATGGCAAATCATGCACTGCGTCAACGACAGTTACGTTCTGTGCACCTCAGGTTCAATATCTCAGGATGGTAGCTGCATGGGCTGTCAGTAGCGGAGAAAAACACCTCAGAGGTTACGTCGAATTGGATTGGCAGCCCCAAGCTTCTTGGTTACGCTCTTATTCAGGTAGCGCATACGCACGGATTCTGGGGCGACGCTGCCCTCAAATCCCCAGCGTAGATGGGCTTCCCTTTTTTCCGTTTTTTCCATCATTTTTGATTCCCACTCCCCACTGACTTCCCATACTTCGACAATTAGCCCCCGATATTCCGAAAGCACGTACTTCGCCATGGGCCTTTTGAGTCCCATCCGCCACCAGCCCTTAGTCGCTTTATAAATATCGTCGGCACCCGCGCGCCTTGTGTACTTTTTGTTGATATTGATGATTAAAGAATCTTTATCAAGGCACGTGAGTGGTTCAGCTCGAAACTTTCTGATGACTTCGTCCGTAGTCATGGCACCAACGTGTCTTGAATCATGTCCGACAACTTGGTTCATCAGAGGCAATTTTTTTAGAGAAAGGCAGAGGTCGATAATCGCTGATTCCACAACATATGCTGTGCCTTCATCAAGGCCGTGACGCACAATTAGATGCTTTACCTCATCGCCTCTGTGTTGTATTTCCCGAATTTTTTTGTAGTTGTCGGTATTTGTCTCGGTTTCCAAAGCGCAGGCAACATGCTGAAACACCCGATTGCCTTGCCCCTTGCCAACATAAAAAGGCTTCTCAGTATCGGGGTCAATCAAAACATACACGTAAAAACAAAGCTGGCTGACTATGCACTCATCAAACACGGCACTTCCTTTTTTGCATTTTGAAATTGATGTTTATTATATTCCGAATGGCTATCCACTTTCAATGCACGACCACATACACGTTGCTCCATCGAAATTTCTTCTTCCATAACCGTCCGAGTTTCAGGAACTCTAGCTGCATTTTCTGATGTCGCGTAAGAGCTAAAGACCGGGCGTTTACGTGAATCATTTCCTCGCCTCGGCTATGACCGGAAGTGGCCGACAGCTGCCGACCATAGCGAAATGACGAATGACTTCGCCAAGATTTGATCAGTCGCTGCGGCTCTCGCTACAGGCAGCTTTTTAAACCAGCACTTCCAGCCCCTTGCGCTCAATCACTGAAAGCAATCGTGCCGCAGCACCACTGGGCTTCTTATCGCCGTTTTCCCACTTCTGAACGGTAGAAATGCTGGCGTTGAGGTAAGCAGCAAATACGGCTTGGCTGATGTGCAGGTTCTCCCGCAAGCGCCTGATCATTTCAGCCGTGTAGGCCGGCGGTGGCAGGCATTGTGTTTCAAAGTCACGCAATGTTTGCTTGTTCACTGCGCCGATGTCATGCAAACCACGCATCGTTTCCAGGGCTTCGTTAATCATTCGGCTCATGCTGCACCTCCATCAATTCGTTGGCTTTCAACGCGGTTTCAATCTGATCGTTACTGAGCACGACCAATGTGCTCGCGAGGCTCTGGTAAATTCCCAACTCGCGCTGGGTAATGTTGTCGCGATCTTTCTTCTCAAACCCGAAAAGAAAGTACAACGTGCCAGCGAACCGTGTGGCCAGCAAAGTGCGCGTGCTACCGCTTTTGCCTCGTCCTGGTAGTGCTACCCTTTGCTTGAACAGGTTGCTACCCAGATCCGCATCGATCAGCCCGCGTTCAATATCTGAAACGGCCTTCAACAAGGCGGTGTCGGTGACGCCAGCTTTCCCAGCCCAACGATCAAATACCCGTGTCTTGAAAACTCTCATGACTCATTGTATCACTCGGTGCAACACTGAAGTCAATGGCCGACGCTACTCTGGCGTCGATCTGGCCAATATGAATAGCTAAATTGGTTGTGGACAATTTACATCGTGTTTTGCCTTATTGGCTATACCGTCTATAGTTGGCCAATTTCCGTATACTCATTTTGGCCAGCATCCATGAACATCGCCCGCATTTACCTTCGCGTCAGTACCGAAGAGCAGGATCTCACTCGACAGGCGGAGATTGAGCTCAGCACACGGGCGGCCGGCTATTACATTGCCGGCGTCTACCGTGAAAAGGCGTCGGGTGCCCGTGCCGACCGGCCCGAATTACTGCGGATGATCGCTGACCTGCAACCGGGCGAGGTGGTTGTCGCCGAGAAGATCGACCGCATCAGCCGGCTCCCCTTAGCCGAAGCCGAGCAATTGGTCGGCTCGATTCGGGCCAAAGGCGCCAGACTGGCGGTGCCGGGTTTGGTTGATCTCTCTGACTTCGCCGCCGCAGCCGATGGGGTGGCCAAGATCGTGCTGGAGTCAGTTCAGGAACTCCTGCTCAAGCTGGCCCTGCAAATGGCACGCGACGATTACGAAACCCGCCGTGAGCGGCAGCGCCAAGGCGTGCAACTTGCCAAGGCTTCCGGAAAATATAAGGGGAGAAAACCGGATGACCCCACCCACCAGCGCATTGTGGCCTTGCGGGTAGCTGGCCATACGATCCAGAAAACTGCCGAATTGGCTGGATGCAGCACCAGCCAGGTCAAGCGAATTTGGGCCATGCACCAAGGCAAGTCGTAACAGGGTTGTTGCCCTTCTTCAGGAGCACTCATGCCGGTCAGCTTTCTCTCTAATGAACAGCGCGAAAGCTATGGCCGATACACCGGAGCGCCATCGGCCGACGACCTCGCCCGTTACTTCCACCTGGACGACAGCGACCATGCATTGATCGCGCAGAAGCGCGGCGCACACAACCGGCTTGGCTTCGCCGTGCAGCTCGGGACGTTGCGTTATCTCGGCACCTTCCTGGAAAGCCCGCTGGCCGTGCCGGCGCCGGTACTGCATACGCTGGCCAAGCAACTGCGCATCAAGACAGTTGATGATGCCAAAGCCTACAGTACGGGCGAGCAGCGGTGGCAGCACGCGACTGAAATTCAAACCCACTACGGCTATGTCGAAATCACCGAACGCCGGATCGGTTTCCGCCTGACCCGCTGGCTATACGCCCTTTGCTGGACCGGCACCGACCGGCCGACAGTGCTGTTCGAACGAACCGTTACTTGGCTGGTTACACACAAGGTGCTGCTGCCCGGTTGTAGTACGCTCGAACGCTACATCGCCCACCTACGCAGTCGAGTTGAGGAGCGTCTGTGGCACTCGCTTGGTCGAGGCATCAGCAGCGAACAGCAAGGAAAACTGGAAAGCCTTCTGCTCGTTCCGACTGGCAGCCGGAGTTCGCCACTGGATCAGTTGCGCAAAGGGCCAGTCATGGTGAGCAGCCGATCCTTGGTCGTCGCGCTCATGCGACTGCACTCGGTGCGCGAATTGGGTATCAGGCTGCCCGCAGCAGCCCGTATTCCAGCGACCCGGGTGGCGGCGTTGGCCCGGTTTGCCGGTGCTGCCAAGGTCAGTGCCTTCCTGCGCTTGCCGAATCCACGCCGCCTGGCCACGCTGGTCGCCTTTGTGCATTGCCTGGAAGCCAGCGCGCAGGACGATGGACTGGAAGTGCTGGAGGGGCTCCTGCGCGAATTGTTCGGTGACGCCATCAAGGCGGACAAGAAGTCGCGCCTGCGCACGCTCAAGGATCTGGATCAGGCGGCGGCAACGCTGGCCAGCGCCTGCCAGATGCTGCTGGACACCAGTTTGCCGGATGGCGATCTGCGCACCCTATTGTTCGAGAAAATTCCACGAAACGCGCTTACGTTGGCGCTCGAAGGCGTCAATGCGCTGATCCGACCGGCCGACGACGTGTATTACCAGGAGCTGGACGCCAAGTACAAGACGGTGCATTGTTTCCTACCGGCCTTGCTCGAGCACATTCGTTTCGGTGCGAATGTAGCTGGCGAGCCGGTCGTTGCTGCCTTTGATTGGCTGCGGGGCAACATGGCCCGCAAGAAACCGGGGAACGACGCCCCGCGCGAGGTGATCAGAAAGCCGTGGCAGCGGCATGTTCTGCGCGAGGATGGCAGCGTCGATTTCCATGCCTACACTTTTTGCTTGCTCGATGAGTTGCACACCGCCTTACGTCGGCGCGATGTCTTCGTATCGCCTAGTTGGCGCTATGCCGATCCGCGTGCCGGCCTGCTCGATGGCGCCGAATGGGAAGACACCCGGCCGATCATTTGCCGGACGCTTGGACTGTCGGCCCACCCAGAGCCGACCTTGACCGCTTTGACCAACGAGCTGGATCGAACCTATCGCGCCGTGGCCTCTCGGTTGCCCGACAACCCGGCGGTGCGTTTCGATCAGGTTGGCGACAAACAAGAGTTGGTACTTAGTCCATTGGACAAGCTGGATGAACCGGCTTCGCTAATCGCATTGCGGGAGAGGGTCGCCGGCATGCTGCCGCGCGTGGACTTGCCGGAACTGATCCTGGAGGTGGCCGCGCGTACCGGCTTCACTGACGCCTTCACCCACCTCTCGGAGCGCACGGCCCGCGCCACCGATCTCCATATCAGCTTGTGTGCGGTACTGATGGCCGAAGCCTGCAATACCGGACCAGAGCCGCTGATTCGAGGCGACATTCCGGCGCTCAAGCGCGACCGCTTGTCCTGGGTAGACCAAAACTATGTTCGCGAAGATACGCTGACGGCCGCCAACGCAATGTTGGTGGCGGCGCAAAGTTGCTTGGCTTTGGCCAGCCAGTGGGGTGGCGGGGAGGTGGCATCGGCCGACGGCATCCGTTTCGTGGCACCGGTACGCACAGTGCATGCCGGCCCCAATCCCAAATACTTTGGTTTAGGTCGCGGCGTCACCTGGTACAACCTGATCTCCGACCAGTTCTCTGGCCTGAACGACATCACCGTACCGGGCACTTTGCGCGACAGCCTGATCCTGCTGGCCGTGGTGCTTGAACAACAGACGGATCTTCAGCCGACCCAGATCATGACCGATACCGGCGCTTACAGCGACGTAGTGTTCGGCCTGTTCCGCCTGCTCGGCTATCGCTTCAGCCCGCGACTGGCCGATGTCGGCGGCACGCGCTTCTGGCGCATCGACCCGCAGGCTGACTACGGCCTGCTCAACACCATTTCGGCGCATAACCTGAGCTTGCAAAAAATCGTACCGCACTGGGACGACATACTGCGCCTAGTTGGATCACTCAAGCTCGGTCTGGTGCCGGCCACCGGCATCATGCGCACGCTCCAGGTCGGTGATCGGCCAACCCGGCTGGCGCTGGCTATCGCGGAATTCGGCCGGATCGACAAAACGCTACACACGCTGACCTACATCGATGACGAAGCCAAGCGCCGGGGTACGCTGACGCAGCTGAACCGGGGTGAAGGGCGCCACAGTGTTGCGCGGGCCGTATTTCATGGCAAGCGTGGCGAGTTGCGCCAGCATTACCGCGAAGGGCAGGAAGACCAGTTGGGTGCGCTTGGTTTGGTGCTAAACATGATCGTCTTGTGGAACTCCATGTACATGGAGGCCGCCTTGGACCAACTGCGCGCTGACGGCTACACGGTGAAGGACGAAGACGTGGCGCGGTTGTCGCCGCTTCTGCACGAGCACATCAACATGCTGGGTCGGTATTCGTTCTCGGTGCCTGATGCTGTCGCCAAAGGCGAATTGCGCCCTCTACGGGATCCGGAGGACGAAGAGTAGTCAGTGCAGTCGCAGGAATGGAGGGCTACAAATTCCGAGTGTGCGGGAACGGCGGACAGCACTACTACTCGATAATCAATGACAAATACCTAACCCGGTTTTCCGTTCCACTGCACCCGAAACCCCTTAGCCGGCAATCGGCTATTCGCTAAAACTGATCAACTCGAGATCTGCCGCCTGCTGGCGTAATGGGATGAGTGCCTGGTAGCCCGGCGAGGTGTACCAGTGATTGACGGCTGCCTGGTTGGGAAAGCGGATAACGACGACATCGCTGTGCCGATGTGCGCCACTCAAGATGCTGGCACTGGCACCGCGAAAGAGCAGTTCGGCCCCCCAGGGTTCGAGCGTGGCCGGGACCAGGGCGCGGTATTGCGCCCATTTTTCTTCATCCTTGACGGTAATGTGACCGATGACGCAGGCGCTCATGCGGCGTTTTTGGCTTTTTGCCAGAGCACATCGCCCCGGCCGCCGGCGCGGTTGAGGACACGGCCGAGGATAAAGAGGAGGTCGGAGAGGCGATTGATGTAACGCCGGGCGCTATCTGAAAGCGGTTCGGCGTTATGCAGGTGAACCATCGAACGTTCGGTGCGGCCGCAGATCGTGCGCGAGAGATGGGTTAATGCGGCGGCGCGG
>JAUYQT010000148.1 GCA_030697085.1 Azonexus sp.
ATCTGAACTCGAAGTTTTCAAAATGGATGTGACGGGGAGTAATCCCTTTGAGGCTGAGCGCCTTTCTCAGGCCGGCAACCATGCCCGGTGGGCCGCACAGATAGCAATCATGCTGAGTCAGCGCGGCGGCGTCGGGCAGGAGGATACTCAGATCAGGGATATCTTTGCCAGTCGCCACTGCCCGGAGGGAGAGGTTCGGGTCGCGTACAGCCATAGTCCGAATCTCGTCCACAAAAGCGGCATCTGCCTCGCTGCGATAAAGATAGAGGAGAAGTGTCTGCTGCTTGAGCGACCCAGCCCGCAGTTGTGCCAGAAACGGCGTAATGCCCATACCGCCGGCCACCCAGAGTTGAGGTGATAACGGACGATCAGTCAGAAAATTGCCAAAGGCACCATGCACACGCGCCATCACACCTGGCTCAATCGACTGGATCTTTTGCGTGCAATCGCCGAGTGCTTTCACACCAATCCGGATCTCACCGCTCGCCCCAACCGCACTGACAGTGAAAGGATGAAACTCGCCGCAGCCCCGGTATGTGGGCCCTGAAAAAAAGGCAACCAACACAAATTGGCTGGGCATGACGGAGACGGCTTCGGCCAAGGGTTTGAGTGATATCTCGACCATGTCCTTGGCCACCGCTGCGGCGCTTTGCACGATGTAGGGCCGGGCGGCAAGGCCGAAATCTTCCCGCACGATACGCCAGCCGAGGAAGAAGGCGGCCAGCCCAAAAATCGGCCATACCGGCTCGTCGATACCGAGCAGAACCAGGTGCAGCAAACCGAACAACACCGCCAGCCCGAGTCCGACATGCAGCCAGCGCCAGGTTCGATAGGGGATGCGGCGTTCAAAGGTAACGGCGAGGCCAACCATCAGCAGGAGCAAGGACAGCCAGCCGAGCCAGACGGGCCACCCGTGATCTAAGGGCGAGAGTGTCTGCCATGCCAGTTGTCGATTACTCGGCCAGGCATCGCCCGCCAGAAACAGCGGATGCGCCAGCAAGAATACATAGGCCGCCATG
>JAUYQT010000406.1 GCA_030697085.1 Azonexus sp.
TGACTAATCAATATCTGATTCTCCAGCGCCTCGCCGCGTCGCCGCGCCAGCTCTTCGTTGACCATCGCACGCTGCCCAAGCAGGCGCGCCAGAATCGCCGTCGCAAAAAACCCTGCAGAAATCAGCCCGGCTTGAACAATCGAGGTTTGATCAAAATCATTAGCCACCACACCATATATCTGCGACAGCAAAACGGCCAAAGTGGCAATAGCCGCATAAAAAAGCACCAGCCGACCCCGCCCGACCAGGCTCGCCGCCGCCAGCGAAACAATCAACAAAATCCCCATGCCACTGCTCACACCGACCGCCAGATACATAAACTGGCTCACCACCAATACGTCTACCGAAACCTGCAGGGACAATTGAAAATTGAAGCGATTCAGCCAGTGCATCGACAGCAACAAGCCGGCAATCACCGCCAGCATGTAACCGCCAGTCACCACGAGCAACGCCGGCGATGGCAAAAGATTCAGCCGCCCCGTCCACTCATGCGGGAAAAGTATCGCCAGCAAGAAAAAGCCCGCCAGCAGTAGCCGATACAAATTGAAATACTGAAATGAGCGCCAACTAGGCCCCCAAGTCGAAGAAAGCCAGTCCGTCATCCGCGCTCTACTTGATCTGCGGCACGACGATGCGCCTCACTGCAATAAAACTTCCCGGCATCGGCGACCCCATCACCTTCGGGAAAATGCACACCGCAATGGGCGCAGACAAGCATCTTCTGCGCTGCCGCATCAGGATTGGTCGTGTTCTTTGGCGCCGGCTGATTCCGTTTTTTCCAAATCGACCAGACCACCACGATGACCACAAGGAGAATCAGATACTTCATCACCACCTCACAAATAACGCAAAAAATAAAATTTGTTAATTATGACCGCCAAAGGGCCGCTCATGTTTGCTGGAAAAAGACTCCTGTTGTATCATCCGCATCCTTGTTTGCCGGTGTAGCTCAGTTGGTAGAGCAGCGCATTCGTAATGCGAAGGTCACCAGTTCGATTCCGGTCATCGGCACCAATTAGATTCAAGCACTTAGCCTCGGTCAAAAGCCGGGGCTTTTTGCTTTCCGGGGTTCGTTTAACCAGTCCGCTCAATACCTCTCGACGAAAAAATCCGATGCGTGCCTATCTTTTACTCCTTCTTCTTCCATTCTCATGTTCTGGCTGCGCGGTTGTGGCCGTCGCCGACGCTGCAGTGACCGTGGTGGCGACAACAGTGAAGGTGGGCGCCACCATCGTCGAGACGACCGTCGACGTGGCGGCAGCTGGTGTCAAAGCGGTTAGTTCATCAAACCCTGACTAAAACCAGGACACACAAAGAAACAGGAGAGCCAAATGCCTCTGAGCCTTGAGTGGCAAATCTTGCATAACAACCATGAGCAGTATGAACGGAGCGCATTGCTGATCAAATTGAGCAGCCTGGCGCTTTTTTTCGGTGGGCTCGCCGCCCACCTGCCGCCACTGTGGCTCGGCCTGGCGGTCAGCCTGTGCTGGTTGCTCGAAGGTATTTACAAAACCTATCAAGCTCGGCTGCTTGAACGACTTTTGAAACTCGAAACCTTGCTGCAAAAAGCCGATGCCCCTGCTGGCTCGGCCATGCAGTTGTATTCCGAATGGGCGAAGCAGCGACCAGGCGCATTGGCGCTGATTGCCGGCTATGCCCGTAGCGCGCTGCGGCCAACGGTCACCATCCCGTATCTGCCCATGCTGCTGTTATTGGGCCTGGCCAAATTTCTGCCTTGGGCCTGATCGATCACCAGGGCTGGATTCACCTCACCCACGTTGCAGCACGACCGCGGCTAAAGGCGGCAAGGTGATTTCCAGATTGGCCGGGCGGTTCATCCACTCGCCTGCGCTCGCCTCCAGCCCACCGGCATTGCCCAAATTGCTGCCGCCGTAATAGGCCGAATCGCTGTTGAGAATTTCACGATAGCGCCCGGCTTCGGGAACGCCGATGCGGTAAGCGATTTTTGGGGCTGGAGTGAGGTTGACCGCAACAATGACAAAACTTCCGTCCCGCCCCCGACGTATCCAGCTGAGCACCGAGTTTTCGCTATCGTGGCAATCAATCCAGTCGAAACCGCCGGGCTCGAAATCCTCAGAATACAAGGCGGAATGATCGCGATAGAGGTGATTAAGATCGCTGGACAACCGCTGCAGGCCCGCATGGGCCGGGTCGTTCAACAAGCCCCAATCGAGCTCGCGCCCCTCCGACCATTCGCGTGGCTGACCAAACTCACCGCCCATGAACATCAGCTTCTTGCCCGGCGTGAACGTTTGCCAGGCCAGCAGGAGACGCAAATTGGCGAAGCGCTGCCAGGCATCACCGGGCATTTTTCCTATCAGTGAGCCTTTGCCGTGCACAACTTCATCGTGCGAAAAAGGCAGCACGTAGTTTTCACTGTAGGCGTAAACCTGACCAAAAGTGAGTTCGTTGTGATGCCAGCGGCGATGGATCGGGTCACGATGAAAATAGCGCAGCGTATCGTTCATCCAGCCCATGTTCCACTTCATTGAAAAACCCAGGCCGCCGACATAGGTCGGGCGCGAAACCATCGGCCAGGCGGTGGATTCCTCGGCGATGGTCAGGGCACCGGGAAACTCCGCATGCACCATCGCATTGAGTTGCTTGAGAAACTCGACCGCTTCGAGATTCTCCCGCCCGCCATGCTTGTTCGGTAGCCACTCACCGGGCTTGCGGCCGTAGTCGAGGTAGAGCATTGAGGCGACAGCGTCGACGCGCAGGCCATCGAAATGGAATTCTGCGAGCCACCAATGCGCCGACGAAAGCAGAAAACTACGCACCTCGTGCCGGCCGTAATTGAAAATATGCGTGCCCCACTCGGCATGCAGGCCGAGACGCGGGTCGGCATGTTCATAAAGCGCCGTGCCATCGTAACTGGCCAGTGCCCACTGATCTTGCGGAAAATGGCCGGGCACCCAGTCGAGAATGACGCCCAGCCCGGCTTGATGACAGGCATCGATGAAAAAACGCAGATCATCCGATGAACCGTAGCGCGCAGTTGGGGCGAAATAACCGATGGTCTGATAACCCCAGGACTCATCGAGCGGATGCTCGGTAATCGGCAGCAGTTCAAGGTGCGTATAGCCCTGTTCAACGACGTAAGGAATCAGCCGTTCGGCCAACTCGCGCCAAAGATAAGGTTTGCCGTCCGGATGCCGCATCCAGGAGCCGGCATGGACTTCATAAATATTGACCGGCGCATGCTGCCAGTCCCAAGTCGCCCGCCTTTCCTGCCAGGCCGCATCGGCCCAGACATGACGCGATGGCGGCACGACATAGGCGGCGGAACCTGGTCGCAACTCAACGCCACGGGCGTAAGGATCAGCTTTGACCAGTACGGCACCGTTTTCGCGATTGATAATCTCGAATCGATAGAGGCAATGGGGCACGGCTTCCGTTACCAACAGTTCCCATATCCCGGAGGCGCCCAGTTCATGCATACGGTGCGCCGCGCCATGCCAGGCGTTGAAATCACCGAGCACGGCAACCTGCGAGGCATTAGGGGCCCAAACGCGAAATGTCGTACCCGCTGCTTCCGGATGTGCGCCGAGCAGTCGGTAGGCTTGAAAATTGCGCCCCTCATTGAACAGGTAAAGCTCATCTGCCAGCTTCATTTGGCCTCCTTATCGCAGTATCATAAGTTAAAACGTGACCAGGGAGGTCCGCCATGCCCCTAAACACAAGCTGCCCGCATCAGCCTTATTGCGAAATACGGGAACAGACCGATATGCGCTTTATCAGTCACCTGACACGCAACACCTTCGCCATTATTCTGGCGGGCGGTCGCGGCACGCGGTTACGACAACTCACTGATTTTCGTTCAAAACCGGCCGTGCCTTTTGCCGGCAAGTTCCGCATTATTGATTTCACGCTTTCCAACTGCGTCAATTCCGGCATCCGGAAAATTGGTGTTGCCACCCAGTACAAGGCGCACAGCCTGATTCGCCACATTCAGCGCGGCTGGAGCTTCCTTGACGGGCGTTTCGACGAGTTCGTCCAGCTTCTGCCGGCGCAGCAGCAAATTGATGAAAATCAGTGGTATCAGGGCACGGCCGATGCTGTTTTTCAGAACCTTCACGTCCTGCGCCGCTACCAGCCGGAACACATTCTGGTCGTCGCCGGCGACCATATTTACAAAATGGATTATGGCCGGATGCTGGCTATTCATGCCAAAAACCAGGCCGACATGACGGTTGCCTGCATTGACGTCCCCCTCGCCGAAGCCAGCGAATTCGGGGTTATGGCGGTCGACGCCGAGGATCGGGTGATTGACTTCGTCGAAAAGCCGCAAAATCCGCCCGCCATGCCCGGCCAGCCGGATCGGGCGCTGGCGTCAATGGGCATTTACATATTCAATGCCAAGTTCCTGTTTGAACAACTGGCGCGCGATGCGCAAACTACCGGATCGAGTCGCGACTTCGGCAAAGACATCATTCCCTACATCGTTCCCCGCTACCGCGTCTTTGCCCACCGCTTTGCCGACTCCTGTGTCGGCAGCGACGATCACCAGCCCTACTGGCGCGATGTCGGGACAATTGATGCCTACTGGGAAGCCAACATGGAGATGACCAAAGTTACTCCCGAACTCAACCTCTACGACAAGGAGTGGCCGATCTGGACCAATCAGGAGCAGATGCCGCCGGCCAAGTTTGTCTTTGACGACAACGACCGGCGCGGCACCGCGGTCGACTCGCTGATTTCCGGCGGCTGCATCATTTCCGGCGCCAGCGTCAAACGCTCGCTGCTCTTCTCCAACGTCAAGGTTCATAGTTGGGCCACCGTTGAAGATGCGGTGATTCTGCCGGAAGTCGATATCGGCCGGCACGCCATCATCAAGCGCTGCGTCATCGACAAACATTGCCGAATACCTGAAGGCATGGTGATCGGCGTTGACCTGGCGGCAGATCGCCAACGCTTTCATGTCAGCCCCAAGGGAATTACCTTGGTCACCGCCGAGATGCTCGGCCAGGGCGCGGCGGCGAACCGCTGATGGCTGATCTCGCGTTTCTCTGGCACATGCACCAGCCGGATTATCGGCACCCGGACAGCGGCGAATTCCTCCTGCCCTGGGTCTTGCTCCACGCCATTAAAGATTACACCGACATGGCAGCGCATCTCGAACGGCATCCGGGCATTCACTGCACGATCAATTTCGTCCCGGTGCTGCTGGATCAGATTGAAGACTACAGCGCGCAATTCGCCAGCGGGCAATGGCGCGACCCGCTGTTGCGTATTGCCAGCTGGCCCGACCCAAACACGCTAGCGGCTGAAGATCGTGACTGGCTGCTCGACATGGCCTTTCGCTGCCATGCGCCGACCATGCTCGAACCCTTCGCTCCCTATCGCCGCCTGCGTGACATGCTGACTTACGTCCAAAGCCAGGATGGCAATGGCCTGAGCTACCTGTCCGGAGCTTTTTTCGCCGATCTGGCGACCTGGTATTTGCTCGCCTGGAGCGGCGAAAGCCTGCGCCGCAACGGCAAAGTCATTCCGCAACTGATGGCCAAAGGCGGCAGCTTCTCGCTACTCGACCGGCAAAACCTGCTGGCCGAACTGAGCAGCGCCGTCGACGGACTGATTCCGCGCTACCGCGCCTTGGCCGAAAGCGGCCAGATCGAGCTCAGTTGCACGCCGGCAACGCACCCGCTGGCACCACTGATGATTGACTTCAATTCAGCCCGCGAAGCCTGGCCAGAGTGCATTTTGCCCGCCGCACCGACCTACCCAGGCGGCCGCTCACGCGTTGCCGGGCACATTGCCCAGGCGCAGGAGAGTCACACCCGACGTTTCGGCCAGCCCTCAGCCGGCTTGTGGCCGGCTGAGGGCGCGCTGTCCACCCCCTTCCTGAAACAGATCAGCGAGGCTGGTTTCAATTGGACAGCGAGCAGCCACGGCGTACTGAAAAACTCCGCCGGCAACGAGGCCAAAACGACGCACCCCTGGCAGACACCAGAAGGCACGCCGGGCGACATCACCCTCTTCTTCCGTAACGAACGCATTTCAGACCTGATCGGCTTTGAGTACGCCAGCTGGCATGGGCGCGATGCCGCACAACACTTCATGACCGAAGTGAAAGCCATTCATCTGCAGGATGCCCGCAACCTGATTCCGGTTTTTCTCGATGGTGAAAATGCCTGGGAGTATTACCCCTACAACGCCTGGTATTTTTTCAACGACCTTTACGACGCACTGGAGAAAACCCCGGCCATTCGCACCGTGACGCTCTCGGAAGCTGCGGCAGCACACCACGAGCGCCGTCCCCGCCTGCCTCGTTTGACTGCTGGCAGTTGGGTTTATGGCACGCTCTCGACCTGGATTGGCAATCCGGACAAAAACCGCGCCTGGGAAATGTTATGTGACGTCAAACAATGCGTTGACCGGGCGATCGACAGCCAAACGCTGAGCGACACCGATAAGCATGATGTCCTGCGTCGTCTGGCCGTTTGCGAGAGCTCTGACTGGTTCTGGTGGCTCGGCGACTATAACTCGCCACAATCCGTCGCTTGCTTTGACCGCCTGTTCCGCGAAAACCTCAAAGCCCTCTATCACCTGCTTAAATTTCCACCGCCCGCCAGCCTCGATCACCCGATCAGCAAGGGAGCCGGCAAACCGGAAAGCGGCGGCACCATGCGCCGTGCCAACTGAAAAAGATCCCCCATGACCCAAGCCGTCACCCTGCTTTTTGGTGTCCACGCCCACCAACCGGTCGGCAATTTCCCCGAAGTCATTGAAGACGCCCATCAGCGCTGCTACAAGCCGTTTCTGGAAACGCTTTACGACTATCCCGACTTTCGTTTCGCCGTACATTTTTCCGGCTGGTTACTCGACTGGCTGCGCGAAAAACATCCGGTCGACATGAATTTACTGGCCGAAATGGTCCAGCGCGGCCAAGTCGAATTATTCAGCTCCGGCGATACCGAGCCGGTACTCGCCGCCATTCCGCATCGCGACCGGGTGGGTCAGTTGCGCGCCATGAATGACAAGCTGGCAGCGTGGACCGGCATCAAACCGAGCGGCGCCTGGCTCACCGAACGCGTCTGGGAATCCGCCGTCGTGCCCTCGCTGGCCGAAACCGGGATCAAATACGTGACCGTCGACGACTACCCGTTTTTCTGCACGGGCAAATCGGCTGAAACGCTCGACAGTTTCTACAGCACGGAAGAAAACGGCGCCCGTCTCGACCTCTTTCCCATCTCCGAACTCCTGCGCTATCGCGTCCCCTTCTCACCGGTGCATGACGTGATCGGCCACCTTGAATATCTCGCCGACCAAGGCCAGGCGGCGGCGATTTATTTTGACGACATCGAAAAATTCGGCATCTGGCCGGAAACTTACGACTGGGTTTACACCCGACGCTGGCTGCGCAACTTTATTGAGGGCGTGCTGGCTCACCCCAAAATCCGCACCGCCACCTACGCTGACTACCACGCCCAACAGACCACCCGCGGCATCGTCTATTTACCAACAACCGCCTACAGCGAAATGAATGAGTGGACGCTGCCCATGCCCGCCGCCGCCATTTACTCAAACTTTCTCGCCAGTGAAAAGGCAGCCGGGCGCGGCGACCAGCATCGCCCATTCTTGCGCGGTGGCATCTGGCGCAACTTCCTGTCGCGTTACCCGGAAGCCAACTGGATGCACAAACGCATGCTTGGGCTTTCCCTGCGCCTCGCCGAAATCACTGAGCCGCCCGCCGCCCTGAGCGCAGCGCTCTACCGCGCGCAGGCCAACGACGCTTACTGGCACGGCCTGTTCGGCGGCCTCTACCTGCCGCATCTGCGGCGCGCCGTCTGGAACAATATCGTCGCGCTCGAAGCCGGACTCGACGCCATTCAGCCGCGCCCGGCGACAGCTGCGGTCGACCTCGATTTTGATGGCAAAACCGAGCTTTTCGCCCACACGCCGAATCTGCAAATTGTCGTCCGTGATGACGGTCTGGCGGCGATCCTCGAACTCAGCAGCTATCCACTCAGCCATAATTTCGGCGACACGCTGCGCCGTTATTACGAGCATTACCATGACAAAATCGGCATGGCGCAGAGCGAGCACCAGGGTGAAGGCATCGCCTCGGCACACGACATTCTGCGCTTCAAGCACCCGGTTTCGCCGGAAGACATCGTTCCCGATCAGCGACCCCGCGCCATTTTTCTCGATCAACTCGATGGCAGCCCCCTGAACGATTACACCCTGACTAATCCGGAAACACTGCACTTCGCACGCCCAGGCATTCACAAAAGCTACACAATTTCAGCGTCGACCGCAGCCGTCACCTGGCAATTTACCGGTCTGGCCGGTCAGTCATTTAGCACCTGCCTTAACCTCGCCATGCCCAGTTGTGACGGTTTTCTCGGCCGTTACATTCTCGCCGATGGCCGCATTCCCAGTGGTTTTGGCCAGCCGATCGATCTCGACAACGCCACCTCGCTAACGCTGGAAGATGGCGTTCTCGGCGGCAGCGTCACATTACAGAGCTCAATTTCGGCCAAAATTCACGGTCGACCGCAACAAACCGTTTCCCAATCCGAAGCCGGCTTTGAGAAAATCATGCAAGCCGTTGAGCTGCAATTCGACTGGATCATTCCCGCCGAGACCTGCACACTACAACTCCAACTGACCCTAGAGCCCAGCAAACCATGACCGGTACTGTTTACCAGCTAGAAGTTAACCCCAAAATTCCGGACCGGCTGGAGCGCCTCGAAGAGCTCTCCAATAACCTGTGGTACAGCTGGGATCGCTCCACCCGTGGGCTATTTGCCAGCCTGTCGCACCCGCTCTGGCAGGCAACGAATCACAATCCCAAGGCATTTCTCAAGCGCGCC
>JAUYQT010000420.1 GCA_030697085.1 Azonexus sp.
CAGAAATTCAATATCCCGCCCGAGCGAGAGGCTCATCAAGCTGGCGAGCGAACTACCCAATGAATTCTCGAAAACATGTGCCATGGCGACATTACGTTGCTCGGCCAGTTCGGTCATTTGCTGCACGGAAAGCAGGCGGTAAAGTGGTCCAAGCGCCCCCGCTGCCATCACAATAAGGATGAAACTGAGCGTCGAAAAGTAGCGGGACAGGTTGAACATCGTATTTATTTTGAATAATGTCTCAGCTTAGTCCAACTCTCTGACGCGGGCTACCGCCTCTTCAACACGTTTGACCGGAATCACTTCCATACCGGCGATGGCTTGCTTCGGGCGATTTGCTTCCGGAATCAGCGCCCGGGTAAATCCGAGTTTGGCCGCCTCCTTCAAACGCTCCTGCCCACGTGGTGCCGGACGAATTTCTCCGGCTAGACCGACTTCACCAAAAACAATCAACTTGGAGGGCAAGGGCTTGTTTTTCAGTGAGGAGGTAATAGAAAGAAGCACCGCCAGATCAGCCGCCGGCTCAATAATTTTGACGCCACCCACCGCATTGACAAAAACATCCTGATCAAAACAGACGATGCCGGCATGGCGATGCAAAACGGCCAGCAACATGGCCAGGCGCTGGGCATCCAGCCCAACCGTCAAGCGCCGTGGATTGCCGTGAGCGCTATCGACCAGCGCCTGAATCTCGACCAGCAAGGGCCGCGTGCCCTCCTGCGTCACCATCACGCAGGAGCCGGCGACGTCCTGCCCGTGTTGTGACAAAAACAGGGCCGATGGGTTGTTGACGCCCTTCAACCCTTTGTCAGTCATGGCGAACACGCCAAGTTCGTTGACCGCACCAAAACGGTTTTTAACGGCGCGCACCAGCCGAAAACTGGAGTGCGTATCGCCTTCAAAATAAAGTACGGTATCGACGATATGCTCCAAGACACGCGGCCCGGCCAACGCCCCTTCCTTGGTCACATGCCCGACGAGAATGACGGTAATGCCCGATTGCTTGGCCAGGCGGGTCAGTTGTGCCGCACATTCACGGACTTGCGCCACCGAGCCCGGCGCACTGGAAAGTTGGTCCGACCACAGTGTCTGGATCGAGTCGATCACAGCGACTTGCGGCATTTCAGCCTGCAAGGTTGACACGATCCGCTCAAGATTGATTTCGGCCATCAGTTGCAGGCTACGCGTTTCAAGCCCGAGCCGCCGGGCGCGTAAGGCAACTTGCTCGCCCGATTCCTCGCCGCTAACGTAAAGCACTTTATGTTCGCCAGAAAGATGAGATAGCGCCTGCAAAAGCAGCGTGCTCTTGCCAATGCCCGGATCGCCGCCAATCAGCACGACACCGCCCGCCACCAGACCACCGCCCAGCGCCCGGTCAAACTCGCCAATACCGGTGGTAATGCGCTCAACTTCTCGCGCTTTAATGTCCGACAGGGTTTGCAATTTAACGGTCGGCGCCAGCGATTCAAAACGGTGGCCGGTCATTTTTTCAGCAACACTTTCGACCAGCGTGTTCCATTGGCTACAACCTGGGCATTGGCCCTGCCATTTCGGGCTGGTCGCACCGCATTCAGTACAGCTATAAATCGACTTCGCTTTGGCCACTCAGATTTCCCTAACTTCAACCGGCACTCGCGACGCCAGTGCACAAAATAGTTCGTAAGCAATTGTCCCGGCAGCAGCAGCCACCTCATCGGCTGGCACGTTATTACCCCACAACGTCACTGGCGCAGCGATTCCGGCGGCCGGTATATCGCTCAGATCGCAAGCCAGCATATCCATCGAAACCCGGCCGAGAGTACGCGTCCGTCGGCCCATAACGGCTATCGGCGTACCGGTCGGCGCATGACGCGGATAGCCATCGGCGTAACCGCAGGCAACAATGCCGACCCGCATTGACTTGTCCGCAGTAAAAGTGCCGCCGTAGCCGACGCGCTCACCCTGCGTCAACGTCTGGACACCAATGATCTGGCTTTCCAGGGCCATTGCCGGCTGCAAACCCAATTCAGCAGCGCTCAACTCGGCAAATGGGCTGGCCCCATAAAGCATGATGCCGGGGCGCACCCAGTCACCATGGGCCGTCGGGTGCCGCAGAATTGCAGCAGAATTGGCTAGACTGCACCCTCCGCGCCAGTCGCCAGCCATTTGGCGGAAGCGCTCAAGCTGCCAGTCAACGCCACGCTCGCCATCCGCCTCGGCAAAATGGGTCATCAAGGTGACATTGACCTGCGCTAGCGGGCGAAGGATTTCCCACGCTTTGGCCAGCGCGGGTGCGGTGAAACCGAGTCGGTTCATCCCCGTGTTGAGCTTCAGATAGATCGAGACTGGCCCCTTCAGCGGCCCGGCGCCAAGCAGCATTTCGAGCTGTTCATGGCAATGAATCACCGTCGTCAGCCGATGCTCAACCACGGCGCGCGCCTCCTGGCTGCTGAAAATTCCCTCCAGTAAAAGAATGGGCTGGGTAATGCCGGCGGCGCGTAAGGCCAAAGCATTCTCGCACTCAAGCAAAGCAAAACCATCCGCTTCATGGCGCAAGGCCTGAACCGCTCGCCATTGACCATGGCCATAAGCATCAGCCTTGATCACCGCCCAGGCTTTCGCCCCCGGCGCATGCCGCCGAGCCAGTCGATAGTTGTGCAGAATGGCATCCGGCGCAATGTAGGCGCGAATGGGGCGGGAGGTTTTCATAACACAGGGCCTTTCAACTGGCGCTTGGCAAAATCAATGAAGGCGGCAGTCAACCGCGATTGGAAACGGTCTTGCGGATAGGTCAGATACAAGCTGCGCGGCAGCGGTGGCTTGAGCGGAATGGCGACCAGTGTACCGAGTTGACGTTCTTTTGCGATGGCAAGGCGAGAAACGATGGCAAAACCCAGACCGGTGGCGACAACGCCTTTCAGTACTGACGGACTTCCTAACTCCATCTGTGTTTTCAAGGTTTCCGGCGCAATTTTATGGCTACGAAAATAGCTATCCGTAATCTGACGCGTGCCGGAACCGACTTCACGCGAGATATATTCATGCTCGGCCAGGACTTTCGGCGTGACCGACTTCATACCAGCCAGCGGATAATCCGGCGCACAAATTGCCAGCAATTCATCTTCACCACAAATCTGGCTGGTCAACCCGGGCAAACAGGCCGGCGCCTCGATCAACCCGACATCAAGCGTATGCTCGGCAACACGATTTTCAATCGTCTCCGAATTGGCAACAAAAAGATTGGCGCGCACTTGCGGGTAAAGCGCATTGAACTCGCCCAGAATGCGCGGCAACAAAAACTCGGCAATGGTCGTACTGGCGCCCAGTAACAATGGACCGCGCATTTCTCCGGTCATTTCACCGACCCGAGTCTCCATTTCATCGGATAGCGCCAGAATTTTCTCCGCATAGGAGAGCACGATTTCCCCCGCCTGAGTCAGCGAAATACTGCCGTGCCGCCGCTCGAACAGGCGCGTGCCCAATTGCTCCTCCAGTTGCCGGACCTGAAAAGTGGCGGCTGGCTGTGTCATGAACAGCGCATCAGCAGCCTTGGTAAAACTCAGATGTTTTGCGACGGCATGAAAGACCTGCAAACGCCGGTCAGCCATGATTATTCTCCAGTAGTCAGTGCGGTCGATATTCAATCACATTCACCTGCGCTTTAGCCCCACTTCCGGCCGCTCTTCGGTCGTGCAAGTTGAATTTTGGCCATTTTTTCGGGTTGACCGCAGCACTTCGAGGTCAGCTTGAGCCCCTGGCTAAAATTTGCCGCGCCGGGTGCATCAAGACAGTCCGCCAGTTCATGCACAATAACCCGGACTCCGCAAGCCTTGCGCCGTTCGCCAAGCGTGGTATAACCCTCGACCAAAGTTATAACGAGACAACAGATAAAGTGCCATTCGGCTTCTACATCATCATGGCAGCGCAGTTTTTTTCTGCGCTGGCCGACAACGCCCTGCTCATTACCGCCATTGCAGCCCTGCGCGAAATGCAGGCGCCGTCGGAGTATGAGCCGCTGCTTAAAACTTTTTTCACTGTTTCTTATGTGCTATTGGCCGCCTTTGTCGGCGGCTTCGCCGATTCGATGCCGAAATGGCGAGTCATGTTCATCAGCAACGGAATCAAGATCATCGGCTGCAGCATGATGTTCTGGGGCGCCCACCCACTCGTTGCCTATGCTGTCGTCGGCCTCGGCGCCGCCGCCTATTCGCCGGCCAAATACGGCATCCT
>JAUYQT010000525.1 GCA_030697085.1 Azonexus sp.
ATCGGCTTTCTAAACGGATGCGCCAGATGACGGCATACCAGATCGTCCAGATCACGATGTGGCCCATCCTGAGCGCTGCTGATAAAACGCGAATTCCCGCTCATACGGCGAGCCGTGCCGGACTGAGAATACCCTCGCCAATCAGCGCCGCATCAATATCTGCCGCCGCCTTGATCGGACGCAGCATCTGGTACAGCACCTCGGCCTCGGGATAATTTCGCCGCAACATCGCCAGCCATTGCTTGAGACGCCCGCCAGCGTGCACCGGCACCACTTTGCGCCGGACGCCGAGCCAGTAATCGGCCACGCTCGGCAAAATTTCCGCCCACTCACCAACCACCTCACCGCGCACCCGGCGGGCGAGCAGCGGGTCGGCAATCGCGCCACGCCCGAGCATGATGTCGTCGCAGCCGGTTTCCTGCTGGCAGCGGGCAAAGTCTTCGACGGTCCACACCTCGCCATTGGCAATAATCGGGATATCGACCGCCGCCCGCACCTTGTCGATCCACATCCAGCGAGCCGGCGGACGATAGCCGTCAAGCTTGGTCCGACCGTGTACGATCAGTTCGTTGATGCCGCCGGCGGCCAGCGCCTGGGCGCAGTCGACGGCGCGGTCAGTGTCGTTGATCCCGAGGCGCATCTTGGCGGTGAAGGGAATATGCGCCGGTACCACGGCGCGTACGGCGCTGACGATCTCGTTGAGCAGTTCCGGCTCGCCGAGCAAGGCGGCACCGCCGCGATGGCGATTCACCGTCGGCGCCGGGCAACCGAAATTGAGGTCAATGCCGGCTGGGTTCAAGGCCACCGCCTGTCGTGCATTTTCCGCCATCAAGTAAGGATCGGAACCGAGCAGTTGCAGGCGGATCGGCGTGCCCGAAGCCGTCCGGCTACCGTTCAGCAGTTCCGGGCAAATGCGCTGGAAAGTCTTGGCCGGCAGCACATTGGCCGAAACGCGGATGAATTCGCAGATACCCCAGTCGTAGCCACCAAGCGAGGTCAGCACGCCGCGCAGCACATCGTCGGCGAGCCCTTCCATCGGGGCAAGAAGAATACGGGGCATGGGCGGAATTCCGGGGCGGCAGTTGGCGAGGCGCGCATTATAATCCGCGCCATGCTGCGCTTAGTTCTCGATACCAACGTCGTCCTCGACCTCTTCCATTGGGCCAACACCGATGCCGTGCCGATCATGGCGGCGCTGGAAGCTGGGCAAATTGAATGCTTTGCCGATGCGCGGACGATGGATGAATTGCAGCGGGTACTGACCTACCCGCAACTCAAATTAACGCCAGAAATGCGGGTTGACCGCTACCACCGCTACAGCCGCCTGATTCAGCTGATCGCCCCCGGCGAAGCGCCACCCCTGCCCCGCTGCAAGGATCGCGACGACCAGAAGTTCCTCGAACTGGCCGCCCGTTGCAGCGCGAATCTGTTGGTCTCCAAGGACAAGGCGCTATTGCGGCTGCGCGGCCGGACGACGTTGGGTTTTCAGATTTTGAAACCGGACGCGGCCTCGGCGCTGCTTCAACCCTGACGCCGCCGGAATACCCAGCTTTTTTCATCCGACACATCGGGCGCAAAAGCATAGCCGTCGTAGTCAAAATCCTTCAACCCTTCCGGCGCCGTTAAACGGTTGACCGTGGCAAAGCGGGTCATTAGCCCACGCGCCCGTTTAGCGTAGAAGCTGATGATTTTATAGCGACCGTTCTTCCAGTCTTCAAACACGGGCTGAATCAACTCACCGTTGATCTTGCGGCCAATTGCGGCCTTGAAATACTCCTCGGAAGCGAGGTTGACCGCAACCGGGCGCGGCATTTCGGCCAGTTCGTCATTGATGGTATTGAGCAAGCGCTCGCCCCAAAAAGTGTATAAATCCTTGCCGGACTCATTGGCGAATTTGGTACCCATTTCCAGCCGATAGGGCTGCATCAGGTCGAGCGGCTTGAGGATGCCGTAGAGACCGGAAAGAATACGCACCTGTTTTTGCGCGAAAGCCAGATCGTCGGCACTTAACGCCCGAGCCGCCAGGCCGTCATAAACATCGCCATCAAAAGCGAGCACCGCCGGCTTGGCGTTTTCCGGGGTGAATGGCAGCGTCCAGTCGGCGTAACGATTGAAATTAAGCAGTGCCAATGGATCGGAAAGCGTCATCAAATTGGCGATATCGGCCGGCGAAAGCTGACGCAACTGGCGAATCAGCGTTGCGGACTGATCGAGAAAGGCTGGCTGCGAAAAAGTCGCAACATGTGACGGCGTCTTGAAATCAAGCGATTTGGCCGGCGAGAGAAACATCAGCATGGGGGATTTCTTCCTTCAAATGGGTGCATTGCCCTACGCTGGATTTTACCGGCTGTTAAAATGCTTCCTTTGTACTTTTTGGAACACCCATGAAACGCACTCGCTTCGGCTCGCGCGATCGCCTTTCGCGCGACGCGGCAGAACTGCAACGCCTCGCCACCGGCCTTTCTGAATCCGGCGGCAAACTGGAAGACCGTTTCTGGGAAGCTCAGTTGGCCGATCTGGTTGACGATCTGCTCAAAGGCGGCGCCGAGGATGATATCAATACCGCCCTCGACCGCCTGTTTGAAGCCAATCCCCGCGCCCATGACGAACTCGCCGACATGACCGAAGCGCGGGCCGAAACCGGCCTTCTGGAAGCCAAAGGCCAGGCCTTCGACATCCAGCTTTTTTCGGCGCCGATCCTTGCCTGGTCGCGCTTTTCGATCCCGGCCTGCGCCTTGCCGCAAGGTATTCTTGACGCCCTGACGACGCAATTGGGCGCCCATGTTTTTGGGGCCGACGCAAAAGTTGGGCTAGCTGATTACCTGTTCAGCCCGGATCAACTGCCGCGCAGTTTTTGCGATACCTGGCAACTCACCCAGGCGCTGGGCAAGGCCACATTGGCCGGCGAAAACCTGGCGGTCGACACCGCCGGCATGGCCGAAACCAACCGTTTTCTCTCCGACGTCCGCTACCTCGTCGGCAGCATCGTCGTGCCCCGTGGCAAACCGTTGTTCCGCTGGAACGAAAAAGATGGCAATAAGGAAAACGCGCTCCAGGAATGGATCAAGCAGGGCAGCCCGAATATTGAACCCTTGCTCACCGGCTGTGCCTGGCAACCGCTACTGCCCGACGCCTACCACGCCGGCTGCCGCAATGCCGACCGCCTGTCGCGGCCGTATTCGTTGAAAGCTTCGGTCGATTTCCTGCAAACCACGCTCAGCATGATGCCGGACGCCATCCGCGCCGTTGTCGGCCCGTGCTACGGCAGCCGCATGGAAGAATATCGCGTCGGCCTCGGCCCGAAAAATTCGGTCGAGACCTTTCACGGCATTGTCTGGCCGCTGCTCGGCGCCGAAGATGAAGCAACCGACGCCGCCGGTGAAATCGAAACCGTGCTGCGCGAAGCTGGCGTCAAGGATGTGCTTTTCCTCGACCACCATTTTCCGATGGAATTCTGCGACGACTGCGGCGCCCCGCT
>JAUYQT010000531.1 GCA_030697085.1 Azonexus sp.
GCCCAGACCACAGAACATCACCGTGTGGTCACCTACGATATCGCCACCACGCACCGTCGCAAAACCAATCGTCGAAGGATCTCGCTCACCGGTAACGCCTTCGCGACCGTAAACCGCGCATTCCTTCAAGTCGCGCTCCAATGCGTTAGCCAGCACCTCGCCCATACGCAATGCCGTGCCAGAAGGCGCATCAATCTTCATGCGATGGTGCGCTTCAACGATTTCGATGTCGTAGCCCTGATTCAAAATACGAGCCGCAGTATCAAGCAATTTGAAGACCAGATTGACACCCACTGCCATATTTGGAGCAAACACCACGGGAATATCACAGGCTGCGGCGGAAATCGCCACCTTGCCTTCGGTTTCAAAACCCGTTGTGCCAATGACAATACCAACGCCGGCCTGACGACAAAGCTCAAGGTGATGCAGCGTCCCTTGCGGTCGCGTAAAGTCGATCAAGCAGTCAATATCTTTCAAACCAACAACCAGATTATCAGTAACGACCACATCGCTCGCCATGCCGACCAGTTCGCCAGCTGTTTTACCAATTACCGGACTACCGGGCGTATCAAATGCCGCACCCAGTAAAAACTGCCCATCTTTAAGGCAAGCTTCAATCAACATCCGTCCCATCCGGCCACCGGCACCGACAATACCAATTCGCGTTGCACTCATTGCTTAAAATCCAAACATGTTCATCATCCGGCGAAAATAACTCGGTTCTTGGCGCGGTGGCAGCGGCGTATCGGCCGCCTCGCCAGTTAAGGAGCCAAGATCAACCAAACGGTTTTTTGCGGCAGGCGCTGTCAACTCACTGACTTCAGCCACGTCGACATCGCCACCAACGCGTTCCAGCCGGCCTTCAGTATCAAAAAAGACGGTGAATTTGCGTGATTCCACCTTCCCGGTACGTCCATTCCGAAATTGGTAAATGTAGTCCCAGCGCTGCTGATGAAATAAATCAGCAATCATCGGCGTTCCCAGCAAAAAACGCACCTGGTCACGAGTTTGCCCTGGCTTGAGTTGGGTAATCATTTCCTGACTCAGCACATTGCCTTGCTGGATATCTATTCTGTATTCGTTAACAAAGCTCGGCTTGGTCGAACAAGCAACCAGCAGCGTGCAAAATGCGGCGGCAAGCAATAAGTGGGAACGGGGCATGCGGGTTTCCGGAGTTTCTCAAACGTCT
>JAUYQT010000580.1 GCA_030697085.1 Azonexus sp.
CGCAAGATAACCGGCCATTGCACCGATCACGGCTGTCGGTAAATCAACATAGGTATGACTTAGGTTAAAGAGAAGACCAACCCAGAGTAGTGGCAGCGTGATGCTGTCCGGTAGTAGTTGCGTATCGAAATCAATGGCGGCCAGCGCGATCAGTGACCAGACAAGCAGTAATGCGCCCGCGGCTTGTAGGGTTGGTCCAAAGTGCCAGGCGGTATAGGCGGAAAGCAAGCCGGTGAGGATTTCGATGATTGGGTAACGCGCCGAAATTGACAGGCCGCAGCTGGAGCATTTTCCTTTTAGAAAAATATAACTGAGCACCGGGATGTTCTCCAGCGCGGTAATTTGGTGGCCGCAAGCCGGGCAGCGCGAACGAGGCTTGGCGAGTGATAGCGGTGCTGCGGTCGACGCGGATTCTCCGTGCAATTCGGCGCATTGGGCTTGCCATTCCTGCTCCATTATTTTCGGCAGGCGGTGGATTACGACATTGAGAAAGCTACCGACACAGAGGCCGAGTAGGCCGGCTAGGGCAGCCAGGCCGCCCAGTGATTCAGGAAGTATCAAACGACCGCTCCCAGTTTGAAGATGGGTAAGTACATGGCCACGACCATACCGCCGATCAGGGTGCCGAGAACAACCATGATGATGGGTTCCATCAGGCTGGACATGGCATCGACAGCATCATCGACTTCGGCCTCGAAAAAGTCAGCTACTTTTGCGAGCATGGAGTCCAGTGCGCCGGACTCTTCGCCGATGGCCACCATCTGGGTGACCATGTTTGGAAAGAGATTGACGTTCTGCATGGAGACGGTAAGGCTGGTACCGGTTGAAACCTCGCTCTGGATTTGTTTGGTCGCAAGTTTGTACACGTAGTTGCCGGCGGCGCCGCCGACCGAATCCAGAGACTCAACGAGTGGAACGCCCGCAGCGAACATGGTGGACAGCGTGCGCGTCCAGCGCGCGATGACCGACTTGCGGATGATGTCACCGAAAACCGGGACGCGCAGCAGCAGGCGATCCATCGCGATCTGAATCTTTTCCGAGCGCTTCCAGCTTTCAAAAAACGCATAAAAACCGCCGCCGATAATGCCAAAGATGGCCCACCAGTAGGAGACGAAAAAGTCTGAGATGGCCATGACGATCAGTGTTGGCGCCGGTAGGTCGGCACCAAAACTCTTGAAAACTTCCTTGAAAGCGGGGATCACAAAAATCATGATCACGGCAGTGATGACAAAGGCCACGACCAGGATGGAGATTGGATAGAACATGGCTGACTTGATCTTGCTCTTGATGGCAATGATCTTTTCTTTA
>JAUYQT010000581.1 GCA_030697085.1 Azonexus sp.
GATAAGCCTGCGTATCCGAAACCGAAATCTTGAAAGAGTCCGGAAACCCCATCAGCCGCGCACATTCACGCGGCGTCAGCCGGCGCGGGTTGATGCCCTCGCCCTGATACACAAGAATTTCCGAGCCGTCCTTGTAGTAGCGGGCGGAGAGGGTGCGGGCGACGCTGTCGGGGTACACCAGCCCGAAGCCGAATCCGTTGCCGGCGGCTTTGTGTTTGGCGGCGTAGCCCTGCAGGTAGGCCCAGAGCTTGTCGCTCAGGGTGTATTTGCTATCGACCTGCCCTTTGGCGTGGTTGAAGAAGCGGTCACCGTCCCAAGCCAGTTTGGCTTCGCTGCCATCCGTCTTGTGCAGGATTTCGGCCATGGTTCGCCGGCCCTTGGCGGGCAGCGGCAGGGCGTTCCAGTCGAAGCTGATCTGGTCGGCCTTGCGGAAGCCGACGATCATGATGCGTTCGCGGTGCTGTGGTACGAAGTGGGCGCCGTCGATGATGCGGGTGTGGATGTCGTAGCCGAGATCGTCGAGTGCCCGTTTGATGACGTCGAAGGTGCGACCTTTGTCGTGTGACGTCAGGTTCTTGACGTTTTCGAGCAGGAAGGCGCGGGGCTGTTTTTTCTCGATGATGCGGCAGACGTCGAAGAACAGCGTGCCTTGGGTTTCGTCGGCAAAGCCGTGGGCGCGGCCGAGGGCGTTCTTTTTGGAGACGCCGGCAATCGAGAAGGGCTGGCAGGGAAAGCCGCCGAGCAGCACGTCGTGGTCGGGAATGTCGGCGGCGTCGATCTGGGTGATGTCGCCGTTGATGTTGTGGCCGCTCGGGTAGTTCTCGACATAGGTCTTTTGCGCGTAGCTGTCCCATTCGCTGGTGAACACGCATTGGCCGCCGAGTTCCTCAAAAGCCATGCGGATGCCGCCAATACCGGCGAAGAGGTCAATAAAGCTGAAGGCGGCGTTGTCGGCGAGTGGTAGTTCGAACTGCAGCATGCGCTGCAGGCCGAAAATGTATTTCTGCGGGACTTCTTGTTTGACCACCCAGTGACGCACGGCACGGGCGGTGACGCCAAGATGGGTGGCGATTTGGGCTTGCGTGTGCAGACGTAGCGCGTTGGCCAGATAGCGGGTGGCAAGGTCGGTGTCGGGTCCGGTGTGCAGGACGGTGGTCATGGCTTCTCTTTTTATTATGGTATCGAAAGCGGAAATTACGCCGCTTTTTGTCCCAGCGCAATAGCGTTGATTAATTCACCATCCACACTGGGGTTTTGCTGCGTGCCAACCGCCTGACCGGCATCGTTTCCTGCTGTGGCTCGATCTACGATGCCAACGATGAGGCGCCGTTGGGCGAATTCAAGAGGCGCGTGAACTCGACGATAAATCTTTGTCCAAGGAATCGGCCAAGGTCGCCCATTTTTGCTTGATGAAGAACACCCAGTAAGTGCGCGCATTCGCGCCCCGCAAGGTGGCGGCACTGACGAAGTGGGAGAAGGTGAAATCTGTCGAGTTTGCCAAGGCGGGCGCAGGGGGCTGCTCCGAGCTCTAATGCAGTTACACTAGGCAAGACATCACGCTACCGGCGGCCGGGCGGTGTGGTGACCTTTCCGCCATCCGGCTGCTTAACCTGATCCTCATTTCCCTCGATGCCCCGCTTCGAACGCCTGCGATTTTTCATTCTTTCCTTGTGGGAACGGGCGGAGCGGCGTGTCGAGCAGGCGCAGGTCTATATTCGCGCCAATCAGGCTTATTTGCTGGCGCAAGCTCGGTTGTGGGTTGGTCGCGGCGTTTTCTGGCTGGCCGGCATCGCTGTCGGGCTGGCCGCGGTGGGGTTTGCGCTGCTTACGGATGAGGCTGCCCATTTCTTCCTCAAGGCAGTGGCGGAATATCCGTGGTTGCCGTTCATTCTGACGCCGGCTGCCGGGGCTGGCTTGTTGTGGATCACCCGCAACTACTTTCGCGGCGCTGAGGGGTCGGGTATTCCACAGGTCATGGCTGAATTGAAACGACCCGCCGATATCGCGTGGCGGCCGCTGGTGTCGCTCCGTATCGCTGTGGGCAAGGTGCTGATTGGCGTGGCGGCGGTCGGTTCGGGATTTTCCTTCGGGCGCGAAGGGCCGACGGTACAGATCGGCGCCGCCTTGATGTCATACGTTGGGCGCCTGTTGCCGACGACTTTGCGTATCCAGCAGCATCACCTTTTGGTGGCTGGCGGCGCGGCCGGGATTGCCGCGGCATTTAACGCCCCGCTGGCCGGAATCGTATTCGCTATCGAAGAGTTGTCGCGCAGCGTCGAATCGCGGATGTCCGGTGTGGTCATTACCGCTATTGTGCTGGCTGGTGTGGTGGCGCAGGCTTTTCTCGGCGACCACAATTATTTTGGTTATGTCACGATTCTTGGCGAGACCCGCGATCTGCTGCAGACCATCCTGCTCTGCGCTGTGGTCAGTGGTATTGCCGGGGGTACATTTGCTCGCATGCTGGTATTGGCGGCGACGGGCTGGACCGGGCGGGTGGCCGAGTTTCGGACTCGGCGCCCCTATCTGTTTGCTGCACTGATCGGCCTGCTGGTGGCTAGCCTTGGCTGGGCGACGGGGGGCTTGACCTGGGGCAGCGGCTATGCGGAAACCCGGGCGCTGCTGGAACAATATGAATCGGTACCCTGGTATTTTGGCCCGGCTAAATTCATCGCCACGGTGGC
The DNA here is from genome assembly GCA_030697085.1 of Azonexus sp. GTDB lineage: Bacteria > Pseudomonadota > Gammaproteobacteria > Burkholderiales > Rhodocyclaceae > Azonexus. The sequence goes on from JAUYQT010000581.1 coordinate 2,685, forward strand.
TGCTTATTTGACCGGGCTGCCCGGTGGTATTTTTGCGCCGTCCCTGGCGATTGGCGCTGGTATTGGCCGGGATCTGGTGCCTTTGCTCGATGGGCAGGCGATTCCGCCGACCGTAATCGTGTTGTGCATGGTCGGTTTTCTCGCCGCAGCAACGCAAGCGCCGATCACTTCTTTCATCATCGTCATGGAAATGGTTAATGGTTATAGTCTGGTCATGGACTTGATGGCGACCGCGCTGATTGCCTCCGCCATCTCCCGGCTCATTTCGCGCCCGCTTTACTCAACGCTGGCCGAGAACATGATTCGCCAGCAACAGCCCAAGGCAGAATCTGGCCGGGATGAAACGGCGTCCAGACCGAGTTGATGGCGAGTGCGAGCACTTGTCCCAATGGCGCATCGCGATAGATCGGGCGAGCCTTAAAATGAGCACATTATTTGCGTTGACCGTGGCGGGTTGAGCTACCGGCTTAAAAGGAGCGCGTCAGTTTCATCCGGCGCCAACTTCGTCTTGTCGTGTCGGCCTCGGGAAAGATACCTATCGGATGCTTCAATCATGATCTCACCCTTCCTGTCGTTGGCCTGTCCGCTCGACGGTGCGCCTTTGCATCGTGATGGCGCGACCTGGCGCTGTGCCGCCGGTCATAGTTTCGATATCGCAACGCAGGCTTACACCCATCTGTTGCCTGTTCAAAAAAAGCGCTCGCGCGACCCGGGCGATAGCAAGGACATGGTTGCGGCCCGCCGCCGTTTTCTCAATGCCGGCAACTACCAGCCAATCGCCGCCGCCGTCAGTCGGGCTTTGCTTACCGGTTTGCCTCCATATCAGATGGCCAGTTGCCTCGATGCCGGTTGTGGCGAGGGTTACTACCTGCGTCAATTGGCGGCGGCGACGCCGGATCGACAAATGCTGGCGTTGATCGGGCTGGATATCTCCAAGTGGGCGGTGCTCGCTGCCGCCAGACAGTCCACTTCGCCGCCAGATGTACGGCCAAACTGGGTGGTTGGCAGCAATGCGAATCTGCCGGTGCTGCCGGGTACGCTGGATCGCGTTTTGTGCATGTTTGGCTTCCCGGTTTATGCCGAGTTTGCCCGGGTGCTCAAGCCGGCGGGGCAATTGTTGCAAGTTGATGCCGGCCCGGATCATTTGCGCGAGCTGCGTGAAATCATTTATCCGACCCTGAAGCCAGAGCGTTTGGCTGATCAACAGGCGCCGAATGGTTTTGCCTTCCTTTCCAGCGAAACCGTCCGCTTCTCACTGGAACTCAACGGCGCCGAACAGATTGCCGATTTGCTCGCCATGACCCCGCATCTCTACCGAGCCAGCGCTGAAGGCCGAGCCAGGGCCGCCGCGCTGACGGCGCTCAAGGTGACTGTTGATGTTCGCCTGACGCGTTCTAAACGCCTCGCCGCCAAACGTCGCTGAGGTTGAAATTGCCGTCTTGCATCCCTTTGCTTTTGAGCAACGCCCCGACTTCGGCCGTCGTCGTGGCATGTCGCCCCCAATGTGGCGCCTGCTGTATCGCTCCCTCGATTTCCTCATTAAATAAGCCCGCCGGCATTCCTTGCCGCTATCTCGATGCAACTTTTAGCTGTCAAATTTTCGATCAGCCGGAACGCCCCGCCTGTTGTGGCGGCCTGCAACCGGGTTTGGAAATGTGCGGCGAATCGCACCAATACGCGCTGCAATGGCTGACCAGGCTCGAGGCGCTTACCTGTCCGGGATAGTAGAATGCAGCCTCCCAATAAAGACTGTCCCCAATGGACCCAATTCTTCTCCTGAAGGCCCTCATTCTCGGCATTGTCGAAGGGCTGACTGAATTTCTCCCGATTTCATCGACTGGCCATTTGATCATTGTCGGCAGCCTGCTCAACTACACCGATGAACAGAGCAAGGTTTTCAAAATTGTTATACAACTGGGTGCCATTCTTGCCGTCTGCTGGGATTTCCGCGAGCGCATTGGCAAAGTGGCAACTGGGCTGCGCAGTGACCCGGTGCAACAGCGCTTCGCTGGTTTGTTACTGATCGCCTTCATGCCTGCTGCGGTGCTCGGCATACTTTTTCATGGCGCCATCAAGCACTATCTTTTCAATCCGATCACCGTTGCGTTTGCGCTGATTGTCGGCGGTTTGTTGATTCTTTATATTGAACGTCGGGCCTACCATCCCCGTGTACAGAGTGTCGATGCAATGGGTTGGCGAGAAGCCCTGAAGGTTGGTTTTGCCCAGTCGATGGCGATGTTTCCCGGTGTTTCGCGTTCCGGTGCAACCATCATGGGCGGCCTGATCTTTGGGCTTTCACGCAAGGCGGCTACCGAGTTTTCCTTCTTCCTCGCCATTCCCACCATGTTCGCAGCCACTGTTTATGATGTTGCGAAAAACCGCGATCTCCTGCATTTGGCCGATTTGCCCGTTTTTGTTGTGGGTTTTGTCGCCTCTTTTATTGCCGCAATGCTTACCGTCAAGGCTCTGTTGCGTTACATCTCAAGTCATGATTTCACCATTTTTGCCTGGTATCGCATCGTATTTGGCGTCATCGTGTTGCTATCTGCCCAGTTCGGCTGGGTCGAGTGGGGTGCCCACTGAAAACGCCCGCGTTGATCTATCTACACGGTTTCTGCTCATCGCCGGCCGCGTGGAAGTCGCGCCTGCTGGCAGAGGAGATGGCGCAGCGCGGCATGGCCGAGCAATTCGTCTGCCCACAACTTTCGCCGGTGCCGGCTGAGGCGATGGCGAATGTATGTCGGCTGATTGAGGCTGCGAATGGCCCGGTGACGTTGATTGGCAGTTCCCTCGGCGGACATTACGCCAATTTTCTCGCTGAAAAATATGGTTTGAATGCGCTATTGATCAACCCGGTTGTCCCCCAAGGGGAACTCCTTCGAGGTGCGGTCGACTATCTGGATCTAGCCAAATTTGTCGGCGAACACACTCACTTTCATAGCGCGGAGTCATTTCGTTTTAGCGCAAGCCATGCGGCTCAACTCAAGGCGCAGATCAGTCGGCCGACGCCGAGCCGCTATTGGCTGCTGCTCGAAACCGGTGATGAGGTGCTGGATTATCGGCAAGCACTGGATTTTTACGCCAGTTGTCGGCAAACGGTGCTTACAGGCGGCGACCACAGCTTTGCGAATTTTGCTCAGTTTGTGCCGCAAATCATTGAATTTGCTGGGTTATAATTCACAAATGAATCTATTGTTTGAAGAAGATGGCGGTTTTAAGGCCGCCAGCATGCTGGCCGATAACGACAGCTCCTTGCAGGTCGAAATGCCGAGCGGCAAGCGCAGCAAGATCAAGGCTGCCACCGTATTGTTACGTTTCGAAAAGCCTGCTGCGGGTGCTCTGTTTGATCAGGCAACGCCGCTGGCCGAAGAGATCGAAGCGGATTTCCTTTGGGAGTGTGTGAGCGATGGCGAATTTTCGTTTCTTGATTTTGCCCGTGATTACTACGGACACGCCCCCAGCCCGGTCGAAGCGACGGCGGTGCTGCTTGCCGTGCACGCCGCACCCGTCTATTTCCACCGCAAAGGCAAAGGCCGCTTCCGCAAGGCGCCCGCTGACATTCTCGCAGCTGCTCTGGCCAGTCTTGAAAAGAAGCGTCAGCAAGCAATCACGATGGAAGGCTGGATTGAAGCCCTGAAGGAATTCCGCCTGCCGTCGGAAATCGGCGCGCTGACCGACGCTTTGCTTTACGCGCCGGACCGCAACAAGGCAGAAACCAAGGCGTTTGAAACTGCCTGCGCCGACACCGGCCTGAGCGCCGCGCAACTGCTCTTCAAGTGCGGCGCGATCAAATCGGCCTATCACTTGCATTACCGTCGCTTCCTGCATGAACAGTTCCCGAAGGGGACGAATTTCCCGGCCCTCGAAGCGCCCCGCTTGCCCAAGGATCTGCCGCGCGCCGACGTGCGCGCCTTCTCGATCGACGATGCGCAAACAACTGAAATCGACGATGCCTTGTCGGTGACGCGCCTGCCCGGTATCGGCACCCGCATCGGCATTCACATTGCCGCGCCGGGGCTGGCCATCGAACACGGTTCGCCGCTCGACGGCGTTGCCCGCGCCCGCTTGTCCACGGTCTATATGCCCGGCAACAAGATCACCATGCTGCCCGATGCCGTGGTCCAGAATTACACGCTGGCCGGCGGGGTTGATTGCCCGGCCGTGTCGCTTTACCTGACCGTTAATGAGTCGCTGGAAGTGGTGGGTCAGGAATCGTGTCTGGAAATGGTGCATATCGCCGCCAACCTGCGTCATCACGAAATCGAGCCCTGGTTCAACGCCGAAACCATCGGCGGACCACTGGCCGATCACCGTTTCAAGGATGAACTGCTGCATCTCTGGCATTTCGCCAACGCCTGTGAAGGCCGGCGCGGCAAGCCTTCGGCGATGCAGGGCAACAACGACTACAACTTTTCCATTGAAGGCGATCTGGCCGATCCGGATGCTTGTACTGTGGAAATTTCCGAGCGCAAGCGCGGCAGTCCGCTCGACAAGCTGGTTGCCGAGTTGATGATTGTCGCCAACTCGACCTGGGGCGGCCTGCTCGCTGAGAAAAACATTGCCTGTTTGTACCGGGCGCAAACGCAGGGCAAGGTGCGGATGACCACTTCACCGCTGCCGCACGAAGGCTTGGGCGTGCCGCAATATGCCTGGATGACCTCACCGCTGCGTCGCTATTGCGACATGGTCAATCAATGGCAGTTAATCGCCTGTTTGAAGGGTGAAACACCCGCTTTCGCCCAGAAATCGGCCGAATTGTTCGGCGCGATGCGTGATTTTGAAATGACTTATGCCGCCTACGCTGACTTTCAGCGCTTGATGGAGCGCTATTGGTGTTTGGGCTGGCTGCAACAGAGGGGCCTGACTGAAATCGACGCCACCGTGCGCCGTGAGACCTTGGTCAAAATCGATCATTTGCCGCTGATGCTGCGCGTGCCCTCGTTACCGGGTGATCTGACACCGGGCCAACGCGTCCATTTGACGATTGAAAACATTGACCAGTTCGCACCTGAGCTGACCTGCCGCTTTCTCGGTCTGATCGGTGAAACGACGGTTGCGCCGCAGCTAGATGAGGTGGTTGTGGCAGAAGCTGGGGAAGTGGCGGGGCAGTGAGTTTGGCGGGTTCTCTGTTGCTTAATCGGTTGCGGGCAGTTTTTCCGACAGGGAGGCCGCTTGCCTGGGGAATTGCCATATCGGTGTTTCTGCACACGATTGTGTTGTTCATGCAGTTCGGCTTTCCGGATGCCAGTAACGCCATGCGCGAAAAGGCGCTCGACATTATTCTGGTCAATGCCAAATCGGTGCAGAAGCCGCGCGATGCGCAGGCACTGGCGCAGGCAAATCTCGATGGCGGTGGCAATACGGATGAAAACCGCCGGGCTAAAACGCCGCTGCCCTCGACGCAGCAGCAAGCCGTCGGGACGGATATTCAGCAAATGCAGCGCCGGGTGCGGGAACTGGAGGCGGTCCAGCAAAAAATGCTGACCCAGGCCAAAAGTTTGCGGCGCGTTGCCGATAGTCCGACAGCCAGCGAGCAACTGGCGCCTGTCCCCAATCTCAGCGGTTTCGATCTTGCCGAGTCAGCGCGCGCCATGGCGCGGCTGGAGGGTGAGATCAGCAAATCAACCGACGAATACAGCAAGCGGCCGCGCAAGAAATTTATTGGCGCCCGGGCTGAGGAATACCGTTTTGCCCAATATATTGAGGACTGGCGGCAGAAGATCGAGCGTATCGGCACGCTCAATTACCCGGCGGAGGCCCGCGGCAAACTTTATGGTTCTTTACTACTGACGGTGTCGATCAGTGCTGACGGCAGCGTAACGCGCATCGATATCAACCGATCTTCCGGGCATAAGGTGCTTGATGATTCGGCGCGCCGTATTGTCCAGATGGCGTCGCCCTACTCGCCATTTCCACCCAGCATTCGCCACGATACCGACGTGATCGAAATCACCCGCACCTGGTATTTCACCCAGGGCGACCAATTGTCTGCCAAATAAGGTCTGCCAAATGACCGATCTTTACGCTGTTTTCGGCAATCCGATTGCCCACTCAAAATCCCCAGCCATCCATGCGGCGTTCGCACGTGCCATGGCGCAGGATTTGATTTACGAAACCCGGCTTGCTGCGGTCGACGGCTTTAAGCAGGCAATTTTTGACTTTCAGGCGGCGGGCGGCAAAGGCGCCAATGTCACGGTGCCGTTCAAAGAAGACGCTTATCGACTCTGCACCCGGCTTTCAGAACGTGCGGCACGGGCTGGTGCGGTCAATACGCTGACTTTTGCCGGGGCAGAAATCATCGGCGATAACACCGATGGCGCCGGTCTGGTGCGCGACATCATGCAAAATCTTGGTTGTTCGCTGGCGGGTCAGCGCATTCTGTTGCTTGGCGCTGGCGGTGCTGCGCGTGGGGTGATCGCGCCCTTGTTGTCGGGGCAGCCGGCTTCGCTTTTTATCGCTAATCGCAGTGCTGACAAAGCGAAAAAACTGGCCGAGGTATTTTTGGATATTGCCCGTGTCAGCGCAGGAAATTTCGCCGAAACGGCAGGCAAAAGTTTCGATATTGTCATTAACGCAACTTCGGCTAGCCTTTCCGGCCAAAGCCTGCCGCTACCGCCGGGGGTTTTTGCCGCCGGCAGTCTGGCCTACGACATGATGTA
>JAUYQT010000668.1 GCA_030697085.1 Azonexus sp.
TCATCGGCGCCAGCGGCAAAGTGCTCGCCAACTGCGTCAATAACGGCTGGGCGCACATTCATGGTAAAAACTGGCGAATCACCTGCCAGCAGCCTTTGACACAAGGGCAAAAAATACGGGTAAGCGCCATCCACGGTCTCACTCTCGATGTTGAGCCGCAATGCAAGGGCGATGAATCATGATCAGGGAGATAGGCTCGATCAGCTTGCCGCTTATCCTCATCGCGCCCCTGATTTCGGCCTTCCGCAACCTGCGAAAATATACCTGCAGCGTCGCTTTCACTCTCGGCAGATTCTGAAAAGCCAAAGGCCCCGGGCTGGTCATCCTCATCCTCATCCTCGGCATTCAGTAAAGGGGGGCCATTGAGCCATAAGCACAAGCGCGATTATTTAGCATGGCTGGCGGCTGCACCCGATTTATCTACTACCAAACGGCACCCCGGGTTTTGAATATACAGCCGGATAGGCAGCTCAGAAAACAAAGCAAGTCGCCGACTCAAATAAAAGAGCCGCAGCTCGGATTTACGCTGTTGATAACGTACGCTGTCACAAAAACATCAAACTCAATAGCCATAATGTGCGGCCCATGAAAATCATGCTTTCCCTTTCCCTGCTAGCGTTGCCAATCGCATTCGCAGCCCCCGCCCAGGCGGCGCGCCCGATGATTACGGACGATGCGAGGCTGACCGATGCCGGGGCTTGCCAGATGGAAACGTGGCTTCATTCGCATCGCGAACAGCGTGATCTTTGGGTCTTGCCGGCGTGTAATCCGGGGGGCAATTTTGAATTGACCTTCGGTGGCGCGTGGGCCTATGCCGATGGCCAGAAGCAAAGCGGCGCCATGCTCGTACAGGGCAAAACACTGTTTAAGCCGCTCGACACCAACGGCTGGGGTATCGGTCTGGCGGCCGGCTATGCCACCCAGCCGGGCAGCGGGCAGTCCGGTTCGCCTTATTTTTACATCCCGCTCAGTTTTTCACTGGCGGACGATCAGTTGATCATTCATACCAACCTGGGCAATCTGCGCGAACGCAAAACGCAGAAAACCCGGCTGACCTGGGGCATCGGTGGTGAGTTGCAGACTACCGACCGGCTTTACGTCATTGCCGAAACTTACGGCCAGGATCAAGGCAACGCCTTTTTCCAGACGGGGTTGCGCTACTGGCTCTTGCCCGGACACATTCAGATCGATACCACTTATGGCAGCCGCTTTGGACATATCCAGGATGATCGCTGGTTTTCAATTGGCCTGCGCCTGATCACGCCGCGTTTGTAATAATTCTGTAAAGAACGCACGAATCGTCTCGTGTTAAAAGTGTCATTTCCGTTTATCAGGAATTGTCACTCATGGTTTTCTTCGAACTTTTTGCCCACAACCCCACGATCATCCGCATTGCCGCCGGGCAAGCCCTGTTCTCTGAAGGCGAAGAGGGGCACATGATGTTCGTGCTCTCGACCGGCACGGCCGATGTACTGGTCGCTGGGCAGGTGGTTGAAACGCTGCAGCACGGCAGTATTGTTGGCGAGGTGGGCATCGTGCTACCCGGCCCGCGTTCGGCCAGCGTTGTCGCGCAGAGCGATTGCGAGTTCGTTGCGGTTGACGAAAAACGCTTTCAGTTTCTCGTCCAGCAGACGCCATTTTTTGCAACGCAAGTCATGCGCGTCATGGCCGAGCGGTTGCGCCGGGTCAATCAGCGCTTGTCGACGGCCAACGCTGTTTAACCCGCCGGCAGCGGCCGAAACTCGCCACACCAGGCATGCAGGCTGACGGCGGGAAAACGCCAGTGATGGGTTTCCCGCGGTGAACTTTCACCGGCAAAGATCGGCGGATAGCGGTGGCAGCTGCCATTCAGCGCGTCAGTGAATTTGAAATAGCGGCACTGCGCGCAGTTTTCTTCGCTTGCATCGTTCATCGGCTATTACTCCAGCGGTAAATCAGGCCGCTGCGGTCAACGGCTTTTCCGGGGCAATTTTAAGGCTTGCCAGTTCGCGGTAGAGGCTGGCGAGACGGGCGGCCATCGAAACATCCGACCATTCCCGCGCATAAACCGGCGCCTCCTCGCGCAGATGGCGCGAAGCACCGGGCCGGTTCAGAAAGTGGCCCAGCGTTTCGCCAAAGACTTTCGGGTCAGCCGGCGGAGAAATAGCGCCACGGCCGGGCGCCAGAATGTCCGTCGTCCCCATTTCGGAGATTGCAATGACTGGCAAGCCGGCGGCCATTGCCTCCAGCAACACCAGACCTTGCGTTTCGGTGCGCGAGGCGAAGACGAAGGCATCGGCCGCTGCATAGCAATCCGGCAGGGCCTGCTGGCGATCGAGATAGCCAATGAACTGCACCGAATCGAGCAAACCGAGCGTCTTGACCTGCGCTTTCAGGTCGTCCATCGCTGGCCCTTCACCGGCTATCACCAGCAAAATATCCGGCCGCAGCTGCCGGGCGTGGAGCAGGGCGTCGAGCAGGAAGCCGATGTTCTTTTCATGTGCCACCCGCCCGACAAAGAGCGCCAGCGGACGCGTGGACAAAATGCCGTGTTTGTAGCGAAAGGCCGGGCCGTTGCCAACGGCAAACTGGGCGAGCGGAATGCCGGTTGGCAGCACATGCAGCGGCACGGTCACACCGTAACTGTTCAGGCGTTGCTGCATGGCCGTCGAGGGCACGATCACCGCATCGAGCGCATTGCACTGGCGGCGCGACAGGGCGCGGGCCTGGCCCTTGAGCCAGCCGGCCGGGAGGAAGGACGCGTAGTGCTGCAGGTATTCCTCGAACAGCGTGTGATAGGTGGCGACCACCGGCAGGCCGAGCGTGCGGGCGGCTTTCAGGCCGGCGTACTGGGCGATGAACGGGGTCTGGATGTGGATCAGGTCGCAATCCTGCGCCGCTTCAAGCACGGTGCGATGCATGGCGCGCCAGCCGACGAGACGATCTTCAGGATCACCTAAAATCGACCGGCCGGCGACACGAATGATGCCGGGTTCGTCCGCCTCGTCGCCATAACGAGGCACGACCAGCCGGACCTCGACGCCCTGCCCGGCCAGCGTTTTGCGGAAGGTTTCAATCGAGGTGGAAACTCCATTGACCCGGGGAAAATAAACGTCAGACACCATCAGGATACGCATTCAAGCCTCCGCATGTTCGGGTTCGGTAAGTGTTGTGGCGAGCACGGGGCGCGTTTGGCGCATCCCCCACTCGACCAGTTCGAGGCGACCGTCGAAGTGCTCGACGATGGCCGTACAGGAATCGACCCAGTCGCCGCAATTGACGTAACTGAGGCCGTCGATTTCGCGGATCGTCGCCCAGTGGATATGGCCGCAGATGACCCCATCCAGCCCCCGTTCGCGGACGTGATGGATGGCCGAATCCTCGAAGTCGAAAATGAAATTGAGCGCCGTTTTGACCTTGCGCTTGGCATATCCGGCCAGCGACCAGTAGCCCGAAATGCCCAGCTTGCGCCGCCCCCAGGACAGCCAGTGATTAAGCCGGACCAGCAGGTCGTAAGCCTTGTCGCCGAGCACCGCGACCCAGCGATGGTGGCGCGTTACCTGATCGAAAACATCACCGTGAATGAGCAGGAAACGCCGGCCATCGGCAGTTTCGTGGATCAACTCATCGACCACTTCGATCTCGCCGAAAATGATGCCGCAGTAGTCGCGCATGGCTTCGTCGTGGTTACCAGGGATAAAGACGACCCGCTCACCGTGCCGGGCCCGACGCAGCAGTTTCTGCACCACGGTGTTCTGCGCCGGCGTCCAGTAGATGCTGCGGCTCATCGCCCAGAAGTCGATGATGTC
>JAUYQT010000708.1 GCA_030697085.1 Azonexus sp.
AGCATGTTGAAGGTGCCGGCCATTTCCGAACCTTCGAGGAAGCCACGCTCGGCCATCTTCTTTTCCAGACCGGCAACAGCGCCTTCGTCAAGGAAGATGCCGAGTTCGCCCGGATCGGAGAAATCGAGCATGGTCGTGAAGAAGGTGGCAGAAGCAGCGCGCTTGTCCTTCTTGGAGGTCATGTAGGCCAGCGTGGTCATGGTCAGCGTACCGCCCAGGCAGTAGCCGGCCAGATTGACGCTGTCTTCACCGGTGTGGGCGCAAACCTGATTGATCGCTTCCAGCGAGCCTTCGAGCAGATAGTTCTCAAAGGATTTACCGGCCAACTTCTCGTCCGGGTTGATCCAGGACATGATGAAAGTGGTATGACCCTGATCGGTCGCCCATTTCACCAGCGAGTTCTTTTCGCGCAGATCAAGGATGTAGTACTTGTTGATCCACGGCGGCACGATCAGGAACGGCTTCTTGTTCTGGTCCGGCGTGCTCGGGCTGTACTGAATCAGCTGGAACAATTCGTTCTGGAAAATCACCTTGCCTGGCGTCGTGGCAACGTTCTTGCCCATTTCGAAAGCATCGGTATCGGTCATGCGAATACGCAGTTGACCGTCACCGGATTCAACGTCGTGCAGCAAGTTGTTCAGGCCCTTGATCAGGTTCTGACCCTTGCTCTTCACCGTTTCGCGGAACACTTCCGGGTTGGTCATGGCAAAGTTGGACGGCGACAGTGCATCAATGTACTGGCGGGTAAAGAAGTTAACCTTCTGCTGCGTCTGCTCGTCGAGACCTTCGGTGCCAGCCACGGTGTCATGCAGGTGACGGGCCGTAATCAGATAAGACTGTTTGACGAAATCGAACAGGAAATGCTCTTCCCACTCTTCGTCCTTGAAGCGATTGTCGCCTTTCTTCGGTGAAGCCACCGGCGCCTGTACCGGCACGCCCATCATCTTCATCGAGGTGTTTTGCCACAGCGAGAAGTAATCCCAAACCATGTTCATCTGCGTCTGGGCCATCTTGTATGGATTGGCCATCAAGCGTGATGACATGTCCATGAAAGCCTTGGCGACACCGAGTTCGTCGGTCGGCGCATTGACGCCTTCCTTGGCCTTCTTTTCCATAAACTGCGTAATCAGCCGC
>JAUYQT010000712.1 GCA_030697085.1 Azonexus sp.
CCTTGAATTTACTGACAAAGCGCCGAAAGTGACGGCAATTATCGGCATGCAACCGGTTTCCATGAGTTTGGGCATGGAATTGTCGCCTGAAGTCGAAGCGCGGATTCCCGAACTGGTGGCGATGACCCTGACTGAGTTGGCGGCACTGGGGATTGTTGCCGAGGCGCGGAACTGATGTGCTTGTCGATTCCTAAGCAGGTGGTGGCCTGGGAGGCCGATGGCGACTTTGCCTGGGTGGAGCGGAATGGTCAGCGCGAGCAGGTCAACATGATGCTGCTCGGCCCGCAGCCGATAGGCACCTGGGTGCTGACTTCTCTGGGGCTGGCCAAGGAAGTCATTGAGCCGGAAGAGTTGGCTCTGATTGAAGAAGCGTTGTCCGCTTTGGCCGCATCGCTTGATGGTGATTATGATTCGACCCTTTACTTTCAGGATATCAAGCCCCGGTGAGTGAGCGCATTCGTACCCCGGCCATGGCGCCGCCGCCGATTCGCCCGGCCATCGCCCGCGAAGAAAATCCGGACGCCTTTTTAGCCGCGCATTACGAGCACGTCTGGCGGACCCGTATGCACGACATGCCCTTTGTTAATCCGGCGCTGTCGGTCGAAACAATCGGCTTTATTCAGTTGCAGGGTGACTGGGTTGGTGTGGTGGTCACACCGTGGTTCATTAACCTGTTTCTGGTGTTTGGCGGCGGTGAGCTATGGGGCGATATTCCCGCTGGTGAGCGGCGCTATCTGAATTTGCCTTGTGGCACGCTGCAATTTATTGCTGATGATGATCCGGATATCGGGCCTTATCAGTATTGTCCGCTGATCGCGCCGGTCAGTAATGTGCCGGACATGGCGACGGCCCGGCAAACCGCGCTCGACGCCATGGCTGCTGTCATGGTGCCGCCAGCGCCACCCGTGGTCGAAGAAGCGCCGCCGCCGGATCAGCCGGAAAAGCGCGATGTATCCCGGCGTGGCTTCCTGCGCGCCTTGTCGGGCCGTCGCTGAACTCAAGATTGAGGAAGTAATCATGTGTTTGGCAATACCGGCTCAAGTCGTTGAGCTACGCGAAGGTGACAATGCCGTGGTTGATCTGGCCGGGGTGCGTAAAGAGATTTCGCTGGCCTTGGTCGACAATGTCGCGGTGGGCGATTACGTCATTGTTCATGTCGGCTATGCGCTGAACAAGCTTGATCCGGAAGAGGCCGCCAAGACGCTGGCGCTGTTTGGTGAGCTGGGCCAGCTTGATGCCGGGCAAACGGTTCATTAATGAAATATATCGACGAATTTCGGGATGGCGAGGTCGCCCAAACAATAGCTGAGGCGATCAGGCGCGAGGTGCAGCCGGGGCGGCGCTATCACTTCATGGAGTTTTGTGGCGGCCATACCCATGCCATTTCACGCTATGGGGTGTCCGACCTGCTGCCTGATAGCGTCAAGATGATTCACGGCCCGGGTTGCCCGGTCTGCGTCCTGCCAATTGGTCGGGTCGATCAGGCGATCCGGCTTGCCCTCGAACAAGGCGTCACCTTATGTACCTATGGCGATTGCCTACGCGTGCCGGCATCGGATGGTTTGTCGCTGCTCAAGGCCAAGGCCAAAGGCGGCGATATCCGGATGGTTTATTCCAGCGCCGATGCGGTGACACTGGCACAGAAAAATCCGGACAAGCAGGTGGTTTTCTTTGCCATTGGCTTTGAGACGACGACTCCGCCAACCGCCGTGGCGATCAAGCAGGCCGCCGCGCTAGGCTTGAAAAATTTCTCCGTGCTGTGCTGCCATGTGCTGACCCCTTCGGCAATTTCGAGCATTCTTGAATCGCCGGAAGTACGTCAGTGGGGCACCGTGCCGCTCGATGGTTTCATTGGCCCGGCGCATGTATCGACCATTATCGGTAGTCGCCCCTACGAATTTTTTGCCGAGGAATACCGCAAGCCGGTGGTGATCGCCGGTTTCGAGCCGCTCGATGTGATGCAGGCGATCCGCATGCTGATCCGGCAGGTCAATGAAGGCCGGGCCGAGGTTGAGAACGAGTTTTCGCGTGCGGTTGATCGTAACGGCAACCTCAAGGCGCAGCAGTTGGTGGGCGAAGTCTTTGAAATGCGCAAGCAGTTCGAGTGGCGCGGTTTGCGGGTTTTACCCTACTCTGCCCTGCGCATTCGTAGCCAGTTCGCCGAATTTGACGCAGAAAAGCGCTTTCCGCTGGATTATGTCCCGGTTCCGGACAACAAGGCCTGCGAGTGCGGGGCCATCCTGCGCGGGGTCAAGCGGCCGCAGGACTGCAAGTTGTTTGGCACGGTCTGTACCCCGGAAAACCCTATGGGTTCGTGCATGGTTTCATCTGAAGGCGCCTGTGCGGCGCACTACACTTATGGGCGGTATAAGGATGTGGCCTAAATTGGCGTTGTTTTCCGCCTTGAGGGCGGGCGTACTTTCTTTTGCTTCGCCAAAAGAAAGTAGCCAAAGAAAAGGCGACCCCAGCTTGCACGGTCGGCTGCGCCGACTCCCCTGCGCTACTCGAAACCGGCGGGGGCTGCGGAACTCGGGCCTACGGCCCTCAGACAGTCCTCGCCCTTTGTCCGCCGATTTCTCCGTTGCTCGGCGTGCCACATGGGGGCCTGAAAGGCGGCACGGAGTCGGGCATTGTTCGAGAAATCGAATGCTACGGTGGACACGGAAAAATGCCAAAAACCAAAATTGCCAGTTAGCTACGGGTAGTTTTCCGAAAAATAACAGTTGAAGCAGAACCCATCCCAATAAATCTATCGACCCACTCCATGACCCAAACCCGTAAAAACTACGTTCGTCCCCTCGATATCAAACACGGCCAGGTCGACATGGCGCATGGTGCCGGTGGTCGGGCAATGGCGCAGTTGATCGATGAGTTGTTCGCCAAATATCTCGGCAATGAATATCTCGCCCAAGGTGATGATGGCGCCTTACTGCCTTCGCCGGGCGAGGGGCGGCTGGTCATGGCCACCGACTCGCACGTTGTCTCGCCGCTGTTTTTCCCTGGCGGCGATATTGGCTGCCTGTCGGTGCATGGCACAGTCAATGATGTGGCGATGATGGGGGCCAAGCCCTTGTGGTTATCTGCAGGTTTTATCCTTGAAGAGGGGTTCAAGCTCGCCGATCTGGCGTTGATCGTGCAAAGTATGGCCGCCGCGTCAAAGGCTGCCGGGGTGCCGGTGGTGACCGGGGATACCAAGGTTGTCGAGCGTGGCAAGGGTGATGGTGTGTTCATCACCACAACCGGGGTCGGCGTGGTTGCGCCGGGGGCTGAACTGTCCGGGCGGTCTGCCCGGCCGGGCGATGTGATTCTGGTTTCCGGAACGCTTGGTGATCACGGTATGGCGATCATGGCGGTGCGTGAGAGCCTGGGCTTTGAGTCGCCAATTGTTTCCGATACCGCAGCGTTGCATGGTTTGATCGCGGCAATGCGTCAGAGCGGGGCGGAGATTCATGTGCTGCGCGACCCGACGCGCGGTGGCTTGGCAACGACGCTGAATGAAATCGCTCAACAATCCGGGGTCGGGATGATGCTGCAGGAGAAGGCTTTGCCGATTAAACCAGCGGTCAATGCCGCCTGTGAGTTTCTCGGGCTTGATCCGCTTTATGTCGCGAACGAAGGGAAATTGGTCGCGATCTGCGCCGAAAATGACGCTGAAGTGCTGCTGGCGGCGATGCGGGCGCATCCCTTGGGGGCTGATGCGGCAATTGTCGGGACGGTGCATGAAGACCCGCATCATTTCGTCCAGATGACCACCGGATTTGGTGGCAAGCGGATTGTCGACTGGCTGAGTGGCGAACAGCTACCGAGGATCTGCTGAATCATGCGCATCCTGTTTATTACCCACAGTTTTAACAGCCTTGCCCAGCGCCTGTATTGCGAGTTGAGCGCCCTCGGCCACGAAATCAGTATTGAGTTTGATATTGCTGACGAGGTGAACGAAGAGGCTGTGGCCTTGTTCAAGCCTGACTTGATCGTTGCGCCATTTTTGAAACGGGCGATCCCTGAATCCATCTGGGCCAAACATGTTTGTCTGGTGGTGCATCCGGGAATCGTCGGGGATCGTGGTCCTTCAGCGCTGGATTGGGCGATTCAGCTCGGCGAAACGATGTGGGGGGTGACCGTACTGCAGGCCGAGGCTGAAATGGATGCCGGGCCGGTTTGGGCTTCGGCAGTATTTCCGCTGCGGCAGGCGATGAAGTCATCAATTTATCGCAATGAGGTGACCGAGGCAGCGGTGCAGGCGGTGCGACTTGCGGTTGAGCGCTTTGCGAGTGGCAATTTTGTGCCGCAACGCGTCGCGGGTCAGACCCACGCCTTGATGAAACAGGCGGACCGCGCGATTAACTGGCAAACCGATAGCACGGCCAGCATTCTGGCGCGTTTGCATGCTGCTGATGGTTTTCCCGGCGTGGCAGATCGTCTGTTCGGCCAGCCCTGTCACCTGTTTGATGCCTGGCCTGAGGCCAGCCTGAAAGGCGAGCCGGGCAGCCTGATCGGGCGGCGTGGCACTGCTATTTGCCGGGCAACCCGTGATGGGGCGGTATGGATTGGCCATGTTAAAGCGGCGGGTGGGATCAAGCTCCCGGCGACGCTGGCTTTGCCGATGGCGCTGGAATTGCCGGAACTGCCACTGGCTGACTACTGGAAATCAAGCGCCGCGACCTGGCAGGAGATCAGCTACGAAGAAGCTGGCGGGGTGGGGTTTCTCAGTTTCGAGTTTTACAACGGTGCGATGAGCACGGCGCAGTGTCAGCGGCTGACCGAGGCGTTTAAATGGGCAGAAACCCGTCCGACCAAGGTGATTGTGCTGCGCGGCGGCAGCGACTTCTGGTCGAACGGCGTCCACCTCAACACTATCGAAGCAGCAGAAAGTCCGGCGGATGAGTCTTGGGCCAACATCAATGCGATTGACGATCTGGCCGAGGCCATTTTGTGCTGTAAACGCCAGTGCACCGTAGCATCGCTGGCCGGAAACGCCGGGGCAGGTGGCTGTTTTCTGGCGCGTGCCGCTGATTACGTTTGGGTGCGGGATGGCGTAATGCTGAACCCGCATTACAAGAATATGGGCAATCTTTACGGCTCCGAGTTCTGGACTTACCTGCTGCCGCCTCGGGTTGGTGATGATGGCGCCAAGGCGATCATGCGACATCGTCTGCCAATGACGGCCAAAGAGTCGGTAAAACTCGGATTTTACGATGCCTGTTTGCCTGGTCCGGGTTTCGCCGTTGATGTTGCCAGGCGGGCGGCTGAGTTGGCAGCAGCGCCGGATTTTGCCGCGCAACTGGCGGCAAAGCAGGCCAAACGTGCAGCGGATGAAGCGACTAAACCGCTGGCCGCCTATCGCGCCGAAGAGTTGCAGGAAATGAAACGCAATTTTTATGGTTTTGACCCCTCGTATCACGTTGCGCGCTATCATTTTGTTTCGCGGAGCTTGAACTCCTGGACGCCGCGCCATCTTGCCCGTCATCGTGATCTCGACTGGAAAATTCCTCAATGAATCCGGCCAGCCTGCGCAAACTCCCGGCCATCCTGGTTATTGATGACGAGGTGCGTTCGCAGGAAGCGCTACGCCGCACGCTGGAAGAAGATTTTGAGGACTTTT
>JAUYQT010000735.1 GCA_030697085.1 Azonexus sp.
GCCCGCATCATGCTCGCCGAAATCCCCTTCGTCCGGCTACGCCCGTTGCTGCCCGCCGCCGCGCTCGCCCCTGATCTCAGCTTCAGCGCTGCCGTCGCCGAAACCCAAGCACATCTCGAAGCACCGCAACTACGCATCCAACTCGCCCAGCGCCAAATCCAGTGTGGCCGCAAAACCCTCAGTCTCGCGCCGCAACTCCTCGCCTGGTACGCCTGGCTGGCCCAGCGTAGCCAGCAAGGTAAACCCCCGGTGCGTCACACCGACGCTGATCCTGCTGAATTTTTAGCGCTTTACGCCGAAATCATCACCCGTGATGCGGTCGACTGGGAAAATGCCAATAAATTACTCAATGACGGATTCCCCAAAGAGTTCTTTGAAGAAAAACGCAGCAAGGTCAACCGCCAACTCAAAACGGCACTCGGACTATCCGCCGCGCCCTACCTCATCACCCGCCAAGGGGAGCGCCCGCTATCGCGCTACGGCCTTACCTTGGGCGCAGAAAATATTAGGTGTGAATAGGGTATTGACAAGCTTGCCAGTCCTGGCAAAGACACGATCCGGCGTATGCTGCTGTTCTCTTTTGGCGAATCCGAAAATGAACGATAAAAATTGTCTTGTTGCTGTCAGTGCCTGGGTCTCAGAACGTTGGGTAATCGTCGAATTGGCCAATGGAAGCCAAGTCAAGTTTCCGGCCAGTCGTTTCCCCCGGCTCGCTGCCGCCAGTGACGGGCAACTTGCTCAAGTAAAACTTCGCAATCAAGGGGCTGCCTTGCGTTGGGAAGAGATTGACGAAGACCTCACCGTCCTTGGCATTGTTGCCGAACAAAACCAATCACAAACCTAAAGAGCTCCGGGCCATGCAAACTAAAACCCTACAGATCAAGCTGAACACCCCCGCCTTCCTTGGCGACGCCAGCCAATCGGGTGTCTGGCGCACGCCGCCGATCAAAGCTTTGCTCCGCGAATGGTGGCGCGTCGCCAGCGCCCCAAGTTTTGGCTACAGCCATCAAAAAATGCGCGAGGCTGAAGGGCTGTTGTTCGGTAACGCCTGGCTGGATGACAAGTTCTGCAAAAGTCAGGTACGCATCGCGCTGGCACATTGGAAAGAGGGAGAAATGCGCCAACACACACCGATCGCCAAAATTCCGCATCCTGAAGCAGAAAAGGCAGGGAGACTGGTTGAACCATTGAACTACCTTGGCTACGGCCCAATTGAAAAAGGGCAATTCAAAAACGGTGCTGCGCTGCAAGCGGACAAGACCAATACGCTCGACATCGCCTATCCCGCTGTTGAACAGGAAATCATCCAGCACACCCTAAATCTGATCGACTGGTTCGGCACCTTCGGCGGTCGTTCGCGTAATGCATGGGGTTCGCTGGCTATTGGACAAGTAGCATTAACGGCAAATCATCCGCAACTCAAAACCGTGATGCGTAATCTAGAATCCTGCCTTACGCTCGACTGGCCGCACGCCATTGGCCAAGACAAAAAGGGCGTGCTGATCTGGGAAAGCAAGGAATGTTTTGCCGACTGGCAAAAGGCCATGCAATTTCTCGCCAGAACCAAAATCGGTTTTCGTACCAGAAAGCGCTTGAGTTTCCCAAGCTACCCCCCCCTCACCGCCAGCCGCTTGAACGACATTTATTGGCTTACCCAGTGACCAATCACAAAGTAAGTGAGCGCAATTGGGGTGGCGATGGTCGCCTCGCCAACCAACTCCGCTTCAAACTTTTCCGTGACACGGCCGGCCAACTGCGCGCCCGCGTTTATCACACCCCGCACAAATGCTCGCTGCCATCCGGGATGAGCGAAGCGCAAGAACTCGCCGTCTGGCAACAAATCCACACCTGGCTTGACCAACAAGGCAGCCTGCAACGTCTCGGAGCCGCCCAATGAGTAACCCTAACAACGCCCGCTGGCTGGCCAAACTCGCCGCCTGGACGCACGACCCGGCTGAAAAAGCCCTGGTGCTGATGCGCGACCCGCTTGGCCACGAGGGCGGCACGGTGCGCGACCTGCGCCAAAAGATCTTCCCCGGCGGCATCCCCAACGAGATCAAGGCCGCCATGAAACGTGCCGACCATTGGGCGGCTGCCGCAGACCGTCCGCAATTTGGTGGCGGTGGCCGCGACTACTGGGCGCAAGTTCGCTTCGAGAAAAACCCGGTGCTCATTCACCCCTTGTCAGGGGAAGAATTCGACCTCAATACGCTCAATGAGATTGACCCGGAACACATCAAAGCACTTTCCGGCATGCACTTCGACGAACTGATCGTCAGCCAGCCAGGCGAAGGCAACCCGATCGACCTGCGCAAAACCGCCCTCAATTTTTGGCGTTTCGGCCCGGAACTAGCGTGCAGCCTGCCCACGCTCTGGCAACTACTGCCCGCCGACACCCGCGTCCCTGACCACACCATCTGGTCGCACCTCGATCTATCCAGCGCCTTCGCCACCGCCTTCAGTACCGACGCCAATCAAGACGCAGCGCTGCTCTCCATGAGCTTCGGCCCGGTACAGGACTTCATCGCTGCCTCCCGCACCACTTCCGATTTATGGGCGGGTTCCCACCTGCTATCGCGCATCGCCTGGGAAGGCTTGAAAGTCATCGCCAGCGAGCTTGGTCCCGATGCCGTGCTCTTCCCTCAGTTACGCGGCGTGCCGCAAGTTGACCTCTGGCTGCGCGACGAAATCGGCCTGCCCAAAGAACGCTTTGCCGATGCTGAATGGGCGAGCGCCAAAACCGACGCCAACCCGCTTTTCATGGCCGCTTTGCCCAATAAATTCGTCGCCATTGTGCCGGCCGACCAAGCTGCCGCGCTGGCAGAAAAAGTCACCGCTGCCGTTCGTG
>JAUYQT010000778.1 GCA_030697085.1 Azonexus sp.
ACTACCGTCTACGTTCGGCGAACGGCGAATATCGTTGGCTGAACGACAAGGCGGCACCGCATTACAGCCCTGATGGCCAGTTTCTGGGCTATATCGGCACCTGTACCGACATCACCGAACGGCAACTTGCCGAGGATGCCCTGATCGCGGCGCAAGCCTTCGCCCATGGGGTCATCGATGCCATTTCCGCGAGTCTTTGCGTGCTCGACAAAACTGGCCGGATTCTGGCCGTCAATCAGGCGTGGCGCGATTTTTACGATCAGAATCATCCTCAAGCGGAGGGACTGAATTACGCCATCGGGAGCAATTATCTGGCGATTTGCGACGGCGCCCCCGTGCCCGTCCCGGCTGGAACGGAATCGATGGCTTCCGGCATCCGCAAGGTGATGGCCGGCGACTACCCCAAATTTTCCTTTGAATATCCCTGTCACAGCCCGGATCAACAGCGCTGGTTCATCGCCACTGTGAACCGCTTCCACGGCGACAGCGGCAATATCGTGATGGCACATGAAAACGTCACCGAGCGCAAGAACGCCGAGGATGCCGCCAAATTTTCGCAGCGCGAAGCCGAGCGGGCCAATGATGCCAAGTCGCGCTTTCTGGCCGCCGCCAGCCACGATCTCCGGCAACCGCTGTCAGCCCTCGGCATTTACGTCGGTGTGCTGAAAAACAAGGTAGCGCCAGTTGATGCGCCGCTATTGAATAACATGGCGAAATGTGTGGACAGCCTGAGCGAACTGCTGACCGATTTGCTCGATATCTCCAAACTCGATGCCGGTGTGGTAACGCCGGTTACGAGCGAATTTTCAGTTGCTGACCTGCTCGCCAGCATGCTTGCCGTGCATGAACCGGAGGCCTTGCTGAAAGGGCTGCGTCTGCGCGCCGTTGCATCCTCCCTGCATGCCCGAACCGACCCGGTGCTCTTCCGGCGGATAATCGGCAACCTGATCGCCAATGCGGTGCGCTACACCGAGCGAGGCGGTGTGCTCATCGGCTGCCGGCGCCACCAGGGCAAGCACTGGATCGAAATCTGGGATAGCGGTATCGGCATCCCGGAGGAAATGATCGCAGATGTTTTCGAGGAATTCAGACAGCTCGATAACGAGGCGCGTAATCGAGGCAGTGGCCTGGGCCTGGCCATCGTTGCCAAATCAGCGGCCTTGCTCGGCCTGGAAATCCGGGTCTGCTCGCGGGCAGGCAAAGGATCAATGTTCGCGCTGGAGTTGCCGCTGGGGGAACGGAGCAAGGCGGTGATCGAACTAAAACAAGAACTGCGTCCACTCCATGTTGCCCTGGTTGATGACAATACCCAGATCCTGCATGCGATGGTTTTCGCGCTCGAGGAAATAGGTGGCCACCGGATAACCGCCGCGACTTCCGGAGCGGCGCTTTTCGCGCAACTCGGAACCCAGTCGCCCGACATTGTGGTTTCCGACTTCCGGCTTGGCCAAGGGCAAACCGGCTTTGACGTGATCAAAAATGCGCGCGCCCTTTTTGGCAACGACCTGCCGGCGCTGCTGATCACCGGGGATACCGACCCGATGCTCATCCGCAGCATGGCCGACCGGGGCATCATCGTCCAGCACAAGCCACTGGACATCGAAACCCTGCAGGCCTGCATCGCACAAGCAACGAGTGGGCACAAGTCATGACTCGGCGCCTTGCGTTAAAAAACGTCTGTCTTCCACCAAGGCCTCCCGGTTTATCGAGCCCGTGTGCAGTACGCGGCTAGCCCGGTCAAGCCGATGGCGATGCCCGGCCTGGCCGCAACCCGGCAGAAACAACAGGAGCAGGAGGAGAATGGTTTTTTGCACAGAGGCCGCCACAACCAATACCCGGCTACCCTTTTAGCATAAGCTCCGGTCACTGACGATACGGCCATCGACCAGTTCGACGATGCGATCACAGCGTGCGGCAAGGCGCGGGTCGTGGGTGACGATCAGGAAAGTGGTTTGTTCGCGGACATTGACCTCGCGCAACAAGGCAAAAATCTCGTCGGCGGTGTGCGTATCAAGGTTGCCGGTCGGCTCGTCGGCGAGTACCAGTGAAGGATTCATCGCCAGCGAGCGGGCAATGGCAACACGTTGCTGCTGGCCGCCGGAGAGACGACTGGTGAGATAGTCCTGGCGGTCGGCCAGGCCGACTTCAGCGAGCAGTTCGGCGGCACGGGCTCGCATCGCAGCATTCGGGCGGCCGGCATCGACGAGCAGCGGCATCATCACGTTTTCCAACGCGGTGAAGGCAGGAATCAGGCAATGATGCTGAAAAACGAAGCCGATACGCTGACCACGCAATCGGGTAATAGCCGATTCCGCCAGCGTGCTGGTTTCTTCGCCGTCAATAAAAAGCTGCCCTGCGCTCGGGCGATCGAGCAGGCCGATCAGGTTGAGCAGCGTGCTTTTGCCAGAGCCGGAGGGGCCGATCAGGGCGGAGAATTCACCCCGTCGCAAGGTGAGATCAATGCCGTGCAAGACCTCCAGTTCGCTCTCGCCGCTCAGGTAGGACTTACGGATATCGGCCAGCTGCAGCACGGATTTTTTTTGATTTTCAGCCACGAATCGCCACCACAGGATCGAGACGGGCGGCACGACGAGCCGGCATCAGGGCGGCGAGAATGCCGACCAGCGTGGCGCCACCGGCGGCCATGGCGAATAGTTCAGGCTCGACGGTGATCATGAACATCGGCGTGCCATCCGGGTTGACGGCCAGCGTTCGCCAGAGCGCCAGAAATAGCCAGGCCAGCGAGCTGCCAAGCAGCGAACCGAGCAGGCCAACGATGCCGCCCTGTAATAAGAAGGTACGCAGCATCTGGCCACGGCTGGCGCCCATGGCGCGCAGAATGCCGATTTCCTTGGAACGCTGGACGACCGAAACGACCAGCACGCTGGCGATGCCAAAGGCGACGGAAAGGCCAATAAAGAAGCGGATGACGTTGCTCGAAATGCGTTGCGAAGTGAGGGCGGTGAAAAACTGGGCATTGGTCTTGATCCAGCTGTCGGCCTGTAACCCGGTTTCGTGGGCGATTTTCAGGGCCAGCCCTTCGGCGGCGTAAATGTCATGCAGGCGGAGATCAATGCTGGAAACGCCGCCGACCAGATCAAGCAGGCTTTGCGCGCTACGCAGGCCGACATAGACATTGCGCGCATTGACGCCCTTGTTGCCGAGGTCGAAAAGGCCGGTGATGGTCAGCGTGTCATTGGCGCCGTTACCGGCATTGAGGCGCAGTTTGTCGCCAACACCAGCACCGAGATCCTTGGCCAGTTCGATCCCGATCACGACCTCACCGGCTTGAAGGCGCAGGTGGCCGGCGACGATGCGCTCCTCCAGGCCGATGACGCGGTTGTAGTTTTCCGGCTCGATACCGATCAGCGATACTGACTTGTTGGCATCGCCGCGCACCGCAAAGGCCGGGCCGGAAGCAATCGGCGAAACCGCCGCAATTTCAGGCATTTTTTCGAGTCGACCGCGGATGTTCTGCCATTGATCGATCGAACGCAGACGTTGCGCCTGTTTCTGGATCAGGGCACCCGCGGCATTGCCGCCGAGAGGCCGGGCGATTTCCTCGGGCGGCAGCAGCACAATGTGACTTTGCGAGCTGAGCGTGCGCTTGACGAGGTTGGATTGCAGGCCGGAGAGCAAGGCCGACATGAAAACGATCACCGAAACACCGACCCCGACGCCGACAATGATCAACAGACTCTGCGTCCGGCCCTCACGCAAGAAACGCGTCGCGGCAATCCACTCAAAAGGCAGCCAGGGTGACATACGGCCAGGCCCGAACTAGCCAGCCACCGCGCGCAGGCGGCTGCCCTCGCGGAGCGTCGTATTGTTCGCCGGCACCAGCAAATCACCCGGCACCAAGCCATCGACAATTTCCACCCTGCCTGCGCTACGGATACCGATTTTCACCTGTTGGCGTTGCACCACGCCATCACGCGCCACCAGCACCCAGGGCTGCGCGCTGCCGAGCCCACGCAGCGCATCGCTCGGTGCGCTCAGCGTATCGGCACGGCGAGCCGTTTCAATATCGACCGACACGGTCATTTCCTGGCGCAAATAGGCCGGGGCTTGCTTTACCCGCAGGCGAATTTCGACCGAGCCGCGCAGCGGGTCAATGGCCGGACTGATGAACGTCAGCTCAGCGGCAAAACGCTGCTCGGGATAAGCATCGGCGGAGGCCGTTGCTTCCTGGCCAAGGCGCAGCAGCGCGAGATTCTTTTCGTCAATCTGGGCGATCAATTCAGTATCGCCGGCCGGCGACAACGTCATCAGCACCTTGCCGGGTTGCACGGTAATCCCGGGCTCGACACTGCGCGTCAGCACCATGCCGGCCACCGGCGTCGTCAGGCGGGTGTAGTCAAGTCGCGATTGCGCGACATCGACGCTGGCACGCGCCTGCTCAATCGCGATCCGGGCCAGCCGTTCATCGCTGCCGCCATTTTGCTGGCTGCGCAACTGGAGTTGGCTGGCTTGCCACTGGCTCTCGGCAATTTCGAAATTACGCTGCGCCTCATCAAGCTGCGTCTTGCT
>JAUYQT010000780.1 GCA_030697085.1 Azonexus sp.
CTTACGGTCGACGATCTAAAAGCGATTGTTTTGCAAGCCGAAGATGGCAAGATCGTCCGTATTGCCGATGTCGCCGAAGTGCGCATTGGCGGCCTGACGCGCTACGGTGCCGTGACCAAAAATGGCCAGGGCGAAGCCGTGCAAGGACTGGTCCTGGGTCTGCGCGGCGCCAACGCTCAAACCGTGGTCAGCGGCGTCAAGGCCCGGCTCGCCGAAATGGCGCCGAGTCTGCCGGAAGGCATCACGATTGAAGCCTTTTACGACCGCAGCAATCTGGTCGACCGCGCCGTCGGCACCGTCGCCAAAGCGCTGCTTGAAGCCATTGTGCTGGTTGTTTTGCTGCTCCTCGCCTTCCTTGGCAATCTGCGTTCGGCGCTTGTCGTTGCGCTGATGCTGCCGCTCTCGGCGCTCGCCACTTTTATCCTGATGCGCCTGTCCGGCCTCTCGGCCAATCTGATGAGCCTGGGCGGTCTGGCCATCGCCATCGGCATGCTGGTCGATGCGGCGGTGGTCGTCGTCGAAAACGTTGAAAGCGAACTCGCCGAAGCGCCGGACAACCTGCCGACGCTGCACCTGATTTTCCGCGCCGCCCGCGAAGTCGCGGCGCCGGTCACTTCCGGCATCATCATTATTTTGATCGTCTTTCTGCCGCTGCTCACCTTGCAGGGGCTGGAAGGCAAAATGTTCGGCCCCGTCGCGTTGACGATTATTTTTGCCCTCTCTGCTTCGCTGCTGCTCTCCCTCACCGTCGTGCCGGTCCTCGCTTCTTATCTCATCAAGCGCGGTGTGCATCATGAACCCTGGCTGGTCAAAAAGCTGGCAGCGCTTTACGACCGCGTGCTGACCACCGCCCTCGCCCACAGCCGGCGCTTCATTCTCGGGGCGGTGATCGCGCTGGTCGCTGCGGCCGGGGCTTTCATGCTGCTTGGCAAAAGCTTCATGCCGACGATGGACGAAGGCGACCTGATCATGCAGCTGGAAAAACTGCCGTCAATCGGTCTCGAGCAAAGCATCGCCATCGATAGCCGCGTCCAGCAGGCCATTCTCGCCAAGGTGCCGGAGATTAAAGCGATTGTTGCCCGCGCCGGTTCGGACGAGCTCGGCCTCGAC
>JAUYQT010000791.1 GCA_030697085.1 Azonexus sp.
GACACGCTCAAGATTGAGCGCCATACCAAAAGTATTGCCTGGAAATTCCAGCATTGCGCCCTGCATAACATCCTGCAGGCCGTGCACTCGACAGATACCGTCGGTGACGGAGACCACTGTGCCCTGCGTACGCACTTCCGATGCGCCTTGCAGGTTCTGGATCTTGCTCTTGATCAGTTCAGAAATTTCGGAAGGATTCAACTGCATGAAATTCTCCTAGTGGTTCAGTGCCGTAGCCATGGCGTCGAGCTTGCCGCGGACTGAAGCATCCAGCATCTGGTCGCCAACGACTACTTTTATGCCGCCAATCAGTGTCGGATCTACCGTCACTGAAGTCTCAAGCCGCGTGTTGAAAACGGCCTCAAGTTGGGGAACAAGAGCGTTGACCTGGGAAGCGTCAATCGGGAAGGCCGAAATGATTTCAGCTTGTTTGAGACCTTCTTCTGCTTGCTTGTAACTTTCGTACAAGCCAGCGATTTCAGGCAACAAGGCGAGCCGGTCATTTTTGGACAGCAACTGGACGAAGTTCGACAGCTCCGCTTCTACCGCCGTACCGCAGGCAGACCGGAAGAGGTCCACCAACTGCGTCGCGGCAACATTCGGGTTACCGATGGCTGCACGGACTTCAGGATTGCCAGCCAACTGGCCGAGTTGCGTAACGCACTCGGACCATTTGGCCAGGTTGCCGCTTTCCTTCGCGACCCGAAATAGGGCTTCGGCGTAAGGCCGGGCGATAGTGACGGATTCAGCCATGGCTTACAGATCCTGTTTCAACGAGCCCAGCATTTCAGCATGCACGGACGCGTTGATTTCCTTGCGCAGAATCTTCTCAGCGCCGGCAACGGCCAGTTCAGCGACCCGCTCACGCAATTGCTGCTTGGCGCGTTCGACTTCCTGTTCGATTTCGGCTTTGGCACCGGAAACCACCTTGTCAGCTTCGACCTTGGCAGCGCCCTTGGCTTCTTCGATGATCTGTTGCGCACGCTTTTCAGCTTGAGCGATGAAGTCAGAGGATTTCTCCTT
>JAUYQT010000821.1 GCA_030697085.1 Azonexus sp.
GCTGCGTCTTGCTGTAAAAACCCTTGCCGACCAGCTCATCGGTGCGCGCAAAATTTTGTCTGGCTTGCTGCAGATTCGCGCCAGCCTGGCGCTGCGACTGCGCGGCCAAGGGTTGGACGAGCTGCTGGATTTGCACAAGCCGCAACTCGCTTTGACGCAGAGCGGCACGAGCCTGAGCCAGCGCGGCACGCCATTCGCTATCGTCAAGCCGAATCAGCAATTCTCCGGCAACGACCGCCTGCCCTTCCTGGACGGGAATCTGCATCACCCGCCCGCTAATCTGGCTAGTCAATTCGATGCGCTGCGGCGAACGCACCTTGCCGCTGGCGACCACCGACTGCCGCAACTCACCTCGGCTCACCTTGAAGGTGACGGTTTTTTCACCCAGCAGATGTGGCAAGGCAATAACGATGATGACCAGAAGCGTTACCAGAAGGGCTAGCGCAATCAGGATTTGACGTTTTTTGGGTGGGGCAATCATGCGGGGGCAGTCAGAAAGTAGGGCAAAGTCAGCAGCGGCTGATACTAACCCGCGGGTCTGAGAAAGGCCATTAATAATCAAACGCTAATATTAAAAGCGCCCCGCTATGTGGCTATCGGCACCTGATTGATCGCACAGCTTGCCGTAGAGGGCATTGCCGGCTGATCGCCCCCCGGAAAATGCCCATGACATCAATCCCCATAAGCGGCACATCCACGCCGTGTATTTTTTCATTAAGTATTCAGCACCTTGTGAAGTAATTCACAGGCTTGATTTTCACTATTTTATAAACTGATGCGGATCAAATCTGCTGCTTAACCCATCGCCTGCCCAGCCGGGCCGGGAGTCCAAAATGAAAAAACTTTTGCCAATTTATGCTGCCGCGCTACTCCTGACGCCGTTGGCTGCCAGCGCCGGGCCGCTTGAGTTTGACGCATCGATTCCCGCCAGCGGTTCAGTGAGTGGCTATCTGGACTGGGACGGCAGCGCCGATGGTGGCTTCAAAGCGGTCAAGGTGAGCAATAGTTCACCCGCCAAAAACTACAACGGTTGGGGGGGACAGTTTCAGGGCTACTTTTCCACCACAGCCCTGATCGAAGCGAGCAATCCGGCGAATCTGTTCTTCCGTTTTTTCTGTATTGATCTTTACCAATACGCGACTGAATCGGTCACCCCTTATACGGCCAGTTTTTACAGCAACGACAAATTACGCCAGTTGTACGACATCGCCTACCCGAACCAACTGACGGGTGATTTCTACGATGCCGCCACTTTATCAAAAACCAATTTTGGCCAGTTTGCCAATGGCGCTGGCTATACCGCTCAGGAATACTCAGCCGCGTTTCAGCTGTCCGTTTGGGAGTTGTTCTACGAAACCGGCACCGGCCACGATCTCGATACAGGCAGTTTCCGTGAGGCTTCAAGCACTGCCAACGCCCACAAAATTGCCGATCAATGGCTGGCTGCAATCGATACCTACAGCGGCGATGGCTACCTTAACTGGCAAGTTTACCGTTTCGACAGCACCACGAATCAGGACTATCTGGCGGCGCGCTATATCGAACCAACGATTAACGTCCCCGAACCAGGCTCACTGGCCCTGTTCGGCGCTGGCTTGTTCGGCCTGATGGCCTGGCGGCGGCGCACGCGCGGCAAATAAACGCACAACAAGGGGCGAGACAAGCCCCAACGAGGTCCACTTTGAAGCCCCTTTTATTCAAACAATCGGGGCTTTTTCTATGCTCCTCAGCGGGACGAACCGGTGTTTCCATGGCCCCGCGATGGCGCTTTGTTTCCAGGGTCACGGCCGCAGATTGCTATTTTCGACTACCGTCGATCCGGGGACGCATCCGGCCCAATTTTTCGGGATAATAAAGCCGATTGACCGACTCAATTTTGAGCTACCGGAGGCTGCAATGACATTCAATGACGATCTTGCCAACACACTGAAACACAATCGCATCACCCGACGCCAGGTCCTCTGGTTGCTTGGTGCCGCGGGGGTCAGCGGACTATCAGGCTGCGCCACGTCACCCGTGGGCGGCCAATCCATTCTCGTCGGAATGAGCGAAGAAGAAGAAAAGGAAGCCGACCGCAAAGTGGCGCCACAACAATTTTCGCAGGATCTCGGGGCGGTGCAGGATGCAGGACTCAACCAATATTTGAGCGAAGTCGGCCGCCGCCTTGATGCCCGAACGCATCGACCGCAGATGCCCTATTCCTACCGCGTGCTAAATGCCAATTACGTCAATGCCTATACTTTCCCCGGCGGCGCGATGGGCGTAACGCGCGGCATTTTGGTCGATCTGGACAACGAGGCGGAGCTGGCGGCACTGCTCGGCCACGAGTTGGGCCACGTCAATGCGCGTCACGCCGCACAGCGACAGGGTCAGTCGATGGTGGCGCAGGTGGCCATGACCGGCGTCAATTTGATTGGCAGCGCCGCCGGTTATGGCAGCCTGACCGATCTCGGCACCAAGTTGGGCGCCAGCGTGCTGCTTTCCAGTTACTCCCGCGATAACGAACGCGAAGCGGATGCGCTGGGCCTCGACTATATGGTGCGCGCTGGCTACCCGGCTAAAGGCATGGTGGGCTTGCAGCAATTGCTGGTTGAGCAGCAGAAAGAGTCGCCGGGCATGTTGCAGACCATGTTCTCAACGCACCCAATGAGCGTCGAACGGCGCGATACCGCCAGACAAATGGCCGAAAGCCAGTACGCAGCGAGTAATTCGCGTGACCTCGGCCGTGAGCGATTTATGGACCGCACCGCCACGCTGCGCCGCCTCAAACCAACCATCGAGTCCTGCCAGAAAGGTGAGGTAGCGATGGCCGGCAAAGCCTACGCCAAGGCTGAGCCGCATTTTCAGGCGGCACTCAAAAGCACGCCGCGCGACTACGCGGCCAATGTACTGATGGCGAAATGCCTGACGGCTCAGGATAAACATACACAAGCGCTGAGCTACGCCCAGTCTGCGACAAAAATCTACCCGCAGGAAGCGCAGGCCCACAAACTGCT
>JAUYQT010000120.1 GCA_030697085.1 Azonexus sp.
CATGAAAAATGGCGTCAATCTCGCCTTCAAAATGGCCGGCCTGGAGACGCTCGATGAAATCGTGCTTGTCGATGTAATCGGAAATTTCGCAATCGATCAGATTCTTGAATTTATCCGCCTTGGTCAGGTTATCGACCGCGATAATTTTGGTAATACCACGCTCATTCAATGCCTTGACAATATTTGAACCGATGAAGCCGGCAGCGCCGGTGACAACTGTGTACATGATTTTTCCTTACAAAGCAGCGGCGAGTTCTTCGCGCGTAACAACGGCAGTGCCCAGTTTGCCGACGACAATACTGGCTGCAATATTAGCCGTCCGAATGGCCTCATCCCAGTCGGCGCCCGCCGCCAGCATGACAGCCAGCGTCGCAATAACTGTATCTCCTGCACCTGAAACATCAAAAACCTCAAGCGCATGCGCCGCTTGATGGTGGGTTTCCCCCTCGGAAAAGAGCGTCATACCCTCTTCGCTGCGCGTCACCAAAAGGGCTTCGAGATCCAGTTCGCTGCGCAGTTTCTGCGCTTTGGTCACCAGTTCGGCTTCGGAGGACCAGCGCCCAACCACATCGCGCAATTCCGAACGATTTGGCGTAATCACCGTGGCGCCAGCATATTTTGCATAGTCATCACCCTTCGGATCAACCAGCACCGGCTTGCCGGCGGCTCGGGCCAAACGAATCATTTCGGCGATATGCGTCAGGCCACCTTTGCCATAATCAGAGAGAATTACCACGTCAGATTCAGCGACCCGCTTTTCAAACTCCGACAATTTGGCTTGCAGAATTTCATGCGACGGGGTCGTCTCAAAATCGATCCGCAACAACTGCTGCTGACGGCCAATCACCCGCAACTTGACGGTGGTATCAATGTTGCGGTCAACGTGCAAACCGGCCTGAATTTCACCTTCGGCCAGCATCCGGGACAAACTGCGCCCGGCCTCATCATCACCAACAACGGAAAGCAGCGCGGTTCTAGCGCCCAGGGCCGCCGCATTACGCGCCACGTTAGCCGCTCCACCAAGGCGCTCCTCGACCCGCTCGACCTTGACCACCGGCACCGGTGCTTCCGGCGAAATCCGGCTGACCTCGCCAAACCAGTAACGATCAAGCATCACATCACCAACGACCAACAGGCGAACCTGCAAAACTTTCTCCAGCATGCCGCTTACCTCTCCTTAACGTCCAATGGCGAAGTATTCAATACCCGACTCGCGGACAAGCTTGGGATCGTAAAGATTGCGCCCATCAAAAATAGCCGGGAACTTCAAGGCCTGCTTGATGGCTTGAAAATCGGGGCTGCGAAACTCTTTCCATTCGGTGACGATAACCAGCGCATCGGCATTTTCAAGTGCCCCCATTGGGTTCTCCGCAT
Organism: Azonexus sp.; assembly: GCA_030697085.1. Classification (GTDB taxonomy): domain Bacteria; phylum Pseudomonadota; class Gammaproteobacteria; order Burkholderiales; family Rhodocyclaceae; genus Azonexus. The sequence continues at coordinate 1,375 of JAUYQT010000120.1, forward strand.
ATTGCAAACGCGGCTCATCACCAAAAATGCGCTGCGTTTCGTGCATGGCAACCGGGTCATACGCCGAGACCGTGGCCCCCGCGGCGAAAAGATCAGCGATCAACTCACGACTCGGCGCGTCCCGCATATCATCGGTATTGGGCTTGAAAGAGAGGCCCCAAAGCGCGAAATGTTTACCCGTGAGATCACCGAAACGGGCCTTAAGTTTGCCCGTAAGGACATGCTTCTGAGCATCATTGGCCTCTTCAACAGCGGTCAGAACTTTCAGGCTGATGTTGGCATCATCAGCCGCCGTTTTGATCAGCGCTTTCACATCTTTCGGAAAGCACGAGCCGCCGTAACCGCAACCAGGGTAGAGAAAGTGATAACCGATACGCGGATCGGAACCAATGCCTTGGCGAACCATTTCAATATCGGCACCGAGCACTTCAGCGAGATTGGCCAGTTCATTCATGAAGCTGATACGCGTGGCCAGCATGGCGTTAGCAGCATATTTGGTGAGCTCGGCACTCTTCACGTCGGTGATAATCAAACGTTCATGATTACGCTGGAACGGTGCGTAAAGTGCCCGCATCAGGTGAATGGCCTGCTCTTCTTCAGCCCCGACGACGATACGATCAGGACGCATGAAGTCTTCAACCGCAGCGCCTTCTTTCAGAAATTCCGGATTGGAAACAACACTGAACGGAATGTCGACCGCACGCTTCGCCAACTCATCGAGAATCGCGGCCTTGACCTTGGCGCCAGTCCCCACCGGCACAGTACTCTTGTCGACAACGACTTTATAGTCGGTCATCAAACGGCCAATGCTGCGCGCCGCGGCGAGTACATATTGAAGATCAGCCGAGCCATCTTCATCGGGTGGCGTACCCACCGCGATAAACTGAATCGTGCCGTGCTGGACCGCTTTTTCGATATCAGTCGTAAAGTGCAAACGACCGGCGGCGACGTTACGCCGAACCATTTCCTGCAGGCCAGGTTCGTAGATTGGAATGCCGCCCTCTTCAAGAATCTTGATCTTTGCCGGGTCAACATCCAGGCAAAGTACATCATTACCCACTTCAGCCAGACAGGTGCCACTCACGAGACCGACATAGCCGGTGCCGACAACGGTAATTTTCATAAAGATTCCCTACAATGTTTGATCGAATTCTTCGCTACGACGCGGCGGATAGGTTTCCCAGCCACCGCAGGCGGGACAACGCCAATAGAACTGGCGCGCCTTGAATCCGCAATTATCGCATCGATAACGCGACAGTCGTTTGGTATAGCCCTGAATGATTGTCTTGGCCAACTCGACATCCGGCCTGACCTCTGGCGCCACTAAAGGCAGGCGGGCGCTCATCAATTTCTCCAGACCGAGCAAGGTCGGATTGCGTTGCAGCTCAGCCTGCACCAAGCGATAAGCCGCTTCAACCCCCTTCGCTTCCAGCACCAACTGATAAACCACATCCAGCAGATCAAGGGACGGGTAACGTTCAAGATAAACACTAAGCAGCGCAATCCCTTCGTCACGGCGCTCAAGCTTGCGATAGCTCTCCAGCAAGCGCTGGGCGATCAGGGCCAGATACGCCGGGTCCTGCTGCTCGATTCGCTGCCAGGCCTCGATTGCGGCATCCTGCCGACCTTCCTGCAAGAGCAAATCACCCTGCAACAAGCTGGCCCGCACACACTTGCGGTTCTGTTGCATGGCCGATTCGAGATACACACGAGCCGAATCCGGCTTCGAGCGCATGATT
>JAUYQT010000206.1 GCA_030697085.1 Azonexus sp.
AAGCTACCCGCACTCTCAAGCCAATAGCTTAGCGCTTCATTGGCTTGTCCAACCCGTAAATCCATCACGCCACCAGGCAGAAAAGCCCGATAGGTCGTTGCGCGATAAGCCGCCTCGAGTTCAGTCATCTTCGCCATCAAAATCTGCCATCCCGATTAAATTTTCCGTTTCACTCAGCGGCAACGCCTCAACCTCTTTCAGTCGACGCGACAGCTGGCGCGTCCGGGTTTCTGCCTTGCTGATGCTATTACTTGCTTCATCAAGCTTTTTCTTGGTATGCGCCAGCGCTTCACCGAATTTACCAAACTCCGTCTTCACAGCGCCCAACACAGCCCAGACTTCAGCCGAACGCTGCTCAATAGCCAACGTCCGAAAGCCCATTTGCAGACTGTTTAGCAGCGCCGCCAAAGTCGTTGGCCCGGCCAAACTCACCCGAAAATCACGTTGCAGCGTTTCAGCCAAACCCGGCCGACGCAGGGCTTCGGCATAAAGACCTTCAATCGGCAAATATAGCAGTGCAAAATCAGTCGTATGAGGGGGCGAAACATACTTATCGCGAATGCTCCTCGCCTCACTTTTCAACCGCATTTCGATGCCTTTGGCAGCCTCTTCCACCGCCGCCGGATCACAACGATCCTGCGCTTCAAGCAAACGCTGGTAATCCTCAATCGGGAACTTGGCATCAATCGGCAACCAGACGACTGCACCATCGCCCTTGCCGGGCAGGCGAATGGCGAAATCAACACGCTCATTACGGTCTGGCCGGGTCGCCACATTAGCTGAAAACTGCTCGGCAGTCAGTAGCTGCTCAAGCAAGGCAGCAAGCTGAACTTCGCCCCAGGTGCCCCGGGTTTTAACGTTGGTCAACACCCGTTTCAGATCACCCACCCCGGCCGCCAGCGTCTGCATCTCACCCAAGCCGCGATGCACTTGTTCGAGGCGCTCGCTGACTAACTGAAAAGATTGGCCAAGACGCTGCTCCAGCGTTGCGTGCAGTTTTTCATCAACCGTACGGCGCATTTCTTCCAGTTTCGCCGAGTTATCAACCTGGATTGCGGTCAACCGAGTTTCCACGCTCAATTTCAAGCGCTCAAAACGCTCATCGAGGCCAAGCGAAAAACGGTTCAGCTCACGGGCAAAAGCCTCCAGACGTTCAGCCTGCAGGGTGCCAAACTGCCCAACCTGCGTGGTTACCGTCTGGCTGAGGAGATTTGCTGAATGCGCCCGCTCATCGCGATCGCGAAATGCTTCCTCTGCATCATCGCGGCGACCACGTGAGAGCTCTTCACGCAACTCACGCTCCAGTCGCGCCATGCCTTTTTCCTGCGCCTCCTGCAGTGTCCGGAAGCGGGTTTCATCGTCGCGCTGACTTTTTCCGCGCAGCAACTGGACAAACTGCAACAAAATAACAATCGCCAGACCGACCAGCAAAAACTGGCTCATGGTTTCGCTCATCAACAACTACCTCAGCGAGAAATCAGCACGTGGGCCCGCGGTCTTTTCATCGCCTGCGGATTTTTGCGGCACCAGGAAAATACGTTGCGCCGGTACTTTGCCCGGGTCAACCAACCAGGCCTGCACATTTTCGGCCCGCTGGTTGGCCAGTTGGCGGAGGTCAGCATCAGTTGCCTGCGAATTGCTCAACATCAGCTTTTCCATTTCATCCACCGGCAAGGTCTTGAGAAAACCGACCATGTTGCGCGGTTTCGGGAACTTGCTCTCCTTGAAAGCCCGCGCCAGGTATTTTTTATACTCATCAGGTGCTATTTCGATACTTTC
>JAUYQT010000286.1 GCA_030697085.1 Azonexus sp.
CCGCCGAACCGAGCATGATCTACCAAGTTGGCTACGCCCAGCATCTACGCGATGCCCTGCCCAATGCCACCTTTGTTGCTTTCACCGGCACGCCGGTTTCATCGGAAGACCGCGACACCCGCGCCGTCTTCGGCGATTACATCCACGTCTATGACATACAGCAGGCCAAGGAAGATGGCGCGACGGTTGCCATTTACTTTGAATCCCGCCTCGCCAAGCTGTCGCTGAAGCAGGAAGACCTGCCACTGATCGACGACGAAGTTGATGAACTGGCCGAGGATGAAGAAGAAGATCAGCAGGCCAGGCTGAAAAGCAAATGGGCGGCGTTGGAGAAGGTGGTCGGCGCTGAGCCGCGCGTTGCCAGCGTCGCGGCTGATCTGGTCGCTCACTTTGAGGAACGCAACAAAGCCCAAACCGGCAAGGCGATGGTCGTCGCGATGAGCCGGGAAATTTGCGTCCATCTCTATAACGAGATCATCAAACTGCGCCCGGACTGGCACAACACCGATCCCGAGCAGGGCGCGATCAAGATTGTGATGACCGGCTCGGCCAGCGACAAAGCCTTGCTGCAACCCCATATTTACAACGGCCAGACCAAGAAGCGGCTGGAAAAGCGCTTCAAAGACCCGGCTGATCCGCTGCGTCTGGTGATCGTGCGCGATATGTGGCTGACCGGCTTTGATGCGCCTTGCGTCCATACGCTTTACGTCGACAAGCCGATGAAGGGCCACAACCTGATGCAGGCGATTGCCCGGGTTAATCGGGTGTTCAAGGACAAGCAAGGCGGGCTGGTTGTCGACTACATCGGCATCGCCAACGAACTGCGCAGCGCCCTCAAGGAATACACCAACAGCAAGGGGCGTGGCCGGCCCACGGTGGATGTCGCCGAAGCCTATGCCGTGCTGGCCGAGAAGCTCGACATCCTGCGCGGCCAGCTGCATGGCTACGACTACAGTGATTTTCTGACGGCCAGCCACAAACGACTGGCCGGGGCTGCCAACCATGTGCTGGGGCTGAAAGACGGCAAGAAACGCTTTGCCGACACGGCATTGGCGATGAGCAAGGCATTCACCCTGTGCTGCACCTTGGACGAAGCCAAGGCGGTGCGTGAAGAAGTCGCTTTTTTGCAGGCGGTCAAGGTACTGCTGACCAAGCCCGAGATCAGCAAGAAGAAGAAAACCAACGAAGAACGCGAACTGGCAATCCGCCAGATCATCGGCTCCGCTGTTGTTTCTGAAGATGTCGTCGATATCTTCAATGCGGTCGGGCTCGACAAGCCGAACATCGGCATTCTCGACGATGCCTTCCTCGCTGAGGTACGCAACCTGCCCGAGAAAAATCTGGCGGTGGAGTTGCTGGAACGGCTGCTGGAAGGTGAAATCAAGAGCAAGTTTGCCAGTAACGTGGTGCAG
>JAUYQT010000293.1 GCA_030697085.1 Azonexus sp.
CAATACGCAGTCGTCCCATGATTCTGCCGTGATTTCACGCCTATCCAGCATGGGACGGATTGTGCATTTCCACAGCCGTATGATCGTCAACTATGACTATGTCTCACTGCTGATCAACAACATTCCCAAAGACGATGCAGAAAAAGTCGGGCGCATTCGTGACAATCTGGCGATTCTTGTCGAGGCTGCTCATGTCAGGATTTCAGCACTACTCGTCGAAGACGGCTCGTTCCGCCGCCAAAAGGCCATTTTGGCGACTGTCGGGCAAATCAGCGCTGTGCTCTCTGCGGCGGAACAACGACAAAAGGATTCTCTGCGCGCAAGCAGCCAGGCGACTGAAAAAATGCAGCAAAATCTGGAAAAACAGTTCGTCCACCTCGGCCTGACGCCGCATCAGGAAGACATTCTGATTGAGCAGATCAATACCAGCATCGAGCAAATCAGCAATGCACAATTGGGGCAACTGAATTTCCAGCAGGAACTCTCAGATGTTATGCGCAAGCTGCGAGTTTTCTCCGCCCCATAAATAGCGAGTTAACACCGGATTATTCCGCCGCCTCGGCCACCAGAGCGGCGACAGCGGCCGGGTAATGCTGAGCAGCCGATCGTTTGAGCCAGAGAAGGCTTTGTTCACGGTCAATAGGCTGGCCCTTGCCGGTTCGATACATCACCGCGATCGCATACTGAGCTTCAGCATCACCCGCCTCGGCCGATTGCATGAAAAGGCGTGCCGCTTCGGCCAGATTGCGTTCGACGCCACGGCCAGCTTCATACATCCAGGCCAGACGGCTGCGGGCGGTGACATCGCCGGCAGCCGCCAGACGCGCGAAAATTTCTGCCGCTTTTGCCTGTTGACCGCGGCTACTCAGGCGTTCGGCCTGAGCGAAATCGCTTAACGGACGATCCGGCTGATCAAGCGAAGCCAATCGCGCTGCCGCTTCCTTATCACCATCAACCGCAGCCAGACCGAGGAAATAGCGGGCTTTGACCTCATCGCGCGGCACCATCCCATCATCGCTGTAGAGCATGCCAAGCCGATACTGCGCCTTGAAGCCCCCGGCGTTAGCCGCCGCTTCATAAAGCGCCAGCGCTTTTTTTAGATTAGTGGCTTCGCCAAGGCCGTCTTCAGCGAGGATGGCAAGATTGAACAGCGCATCCGGATTACCCAGGCCGGCAAGAACTTCCCAGATTTGCCGAGCGCTATCGTAGTTAGCCATCTTGAATTCGGCGTAGGCTTTGTAATTACCCATTGCCGGATTTTTGATCCAGTCAGCGGCGGCACTTTGCTGCGCAAGCGCCTGACCGAGACAGGCACAAAAAACTGCAGGCAGCAAAAACGGGTAATAAATTTTCATTTTATCCTCGGCATCTGGCGGCGTTAAACCGGCTTGCAACGCAGACGCGGCGGCGGCAGAAATAATGCCGAGAAGATCAAAATCGAATCGTCCGCGGGCGGAGCCGACCATGATCGCTTATTCGCCATGTAACTGCGCGGCGCCCTTACGTTGCAAGCCCCTGTCTTCAAGTGAGGTTTTCAGGTGCATTGTTTCCCTCCTTCAGCGGCAGCTACCCAGTCCAGCGCATCAATGCAAGCACGCGCAATGGGTGGCGACAAAGCGCCATGGCCACCATCAGCCACTGGCCACCAGGCTGCTTCCGGCCAGGCCAGATGCAGCGTTTCGGCAACCATCGGCGGGCAGACCGGATCAGCCAGACCCTGAACGATAGCGGCCGGCAGGTGACGAAGTTGCTCGATACCCGCCAGCAACTGACCAGGCAAGAGGAAACAGTCATTCGCCAGATAATGCATTTGCAGGCGCACCTTGGCGACTTGCCCGGCGTCTGGCACATCATCGAGCGGTGCTTCGCCCATCAACAGGCGTTCGTAGTCGAGCCAGGCGCAGATCGCGGAAAGAGCCAACGGGGCTTCATGGCTCATCACCGCTGCCAGCCAGGGCGTCAACGCATTTTCGTCGGAATGACTTGAAAAACGGCCAGCAACCAGCGCCGCCGCTCGGGCATAGGCATTTATTTCCTGACGCGAGCCAAGAAAAATACCGCGCAGCACCAGGCCAAGCACCCGCTCCGGGTAGGTTTGGGCATAGGCCAGCGCAAGCAAACCACCCCAGGAACCGCCAAAGACGAGCCAGCGTTGAATACCGAGCGCCTCACGCAGATATTCAAGATCGGCGACCAGATGCGCTGTGGTATTGGCCTGTGTATAGCCGAGCGGCCGACTGCGCCCACAGCCACGTTGATCAAGCATGATGGCGCGATAGCGCGTTGGGTCGAAGAGACGGCGCTGGTTGGGCGAACAGCCACTGCCCGGCCCGCCATGCAAAAATATGACCGGCAGGCCGTCGACCGCAGCACACTCCTCAACATAGATCATGTGACCTTCGCCAACCGCCATTTGCCGAACCAGGCGTGGCTGGCTGGCAGGGAATAAAGGATCGGTGAGCAATCAGGCCTCGATCAGCCCGCTACGCATGGCAAGCAAGGCCATTTCGGCGGCGTTCTGCAAATTGAGCTTTTGCTTGATGTGGTAAAGATGCGTCCCCACCGTACTCGGGCTGAGGAAAAAATCAGCCGCAACGTCGTTGACCGAGCGCCCCTGGGCCAGCTGCATGAAAACAGCGAATTCTTTCTCGGTGAGCGTTTCGAGCGGTGTGCCGGTGCCGGAAAGCTGGGCCAGCGCCACGACCTGAGCCAGCTCGGGATCAAGGTAGCGCTGGTTGCGGGCAACCAGGCCGACAGCACGCAGAAATTCATCCGGCGAGGCACGCTTACACAAATAGCCACGTGCGCCGAGGCGCAGGGCGCGTACCGGCACCACCTCGTCGTGATGCGCTGAAAGCATCAATACACGCGCTTTTTGCTCCCAGACGATGAGGCGCTCGAGCGCCGTCAAGCCGCCAATGCCAGGCATTGAAACATCCATTACCAACACGTCGGGGGCCAGTTCGGCGTAAAGACGCAGCGCCTCTTCACCGCTCGCCGCCTCCCCGACCACCGTGGCGCCGGCACCTTCAAGCAACAGGCGAAAGCCAAGGCGAACCATCGCGTGGTCGTCGGCAAGCAGCACGCGAGTGCCTTGTAATGATTGGGTCATGCTTGTTCCTCCAAAATAACGGGCTGTAACGACGGCGCGGTGGGTAGCCCCGCCGGCAGGCTGGCGACAAGGCGAAAGCCCTGGCCGCGGTGATGCTTGATATTGAGGCTGCCGCCGAGCAAAGCCAGCCGCTCGGCCATGCCAGTCAGGCCGAGACCGCTGCCGGCCTGGGGCGACGGCTGAGCATCGCAACCCACACCGTTGTCAGCCAGCGAAATTTTCAATTGACCGGCGGCCTGAGTGACGATGACTTCGACCTGACTCGCTCGGGCGTGGCGCACGACATTGGTCAGTCCTTCCTGAACGACACGCAGCGCCGCTTGCGCTACTTCGTCGCTGAATGGCTGTTCTCCAATCGTCAGGCGGCTGCTCAGGCTGATTTCTGCATGCTGCAACTGCCATGCCGCCAACGTTCTTTCCAGCGTTGCCGACAACCCGTGGCTCGGCGCCGGGCGCAAGCGATGCAAAATACCGCGTACGCCATTCTGCATTTCACCCGTCACCGCGACAATATTTTGCGCCTGGCTGTTCAACACCGGCTGTTCTGCTGTGCGCTGGGCAATGGCACCGGCCAGCGCCCGCACCGCAGTAATTCCCTGAGCCAGTTCGTCATGCAATTCACGGGCAATTGCACCGCGTTCTGCGGCCAGCCGGCCTTGCAGATGGGCATCGACTTCACGCTCGGTTTCGAGCCTGACATTGTCGTTGACCGCAGCAATCAGGCGATCAGCCATACCATTGAAAGCGCGGGAAAGGCGCCCCAACTCAGGCGTCGGAAAGACCGGCAGGCGGGTATCGAAGCGGCCGGCGCCCGTCTGGTCGAGCGCCTGCATGACCTGCTGTAGCGGACGCAGCGCCCGTGCCAGCGCCAGGCGAGTCGTGACAAAAAGCACCGCGAGCAGCAGCAGTGCCCAAATGGCCATTGCACAAAGATCATCCCAGGCATCGATCACCGAACGCGAGGCATCCGGCGTCAACACCAGCCGCAAGCCACCCACCTCAAAGCTGCGCACCGCGAAAGCCGGCGCCAGCAGGCCGGCGAACCAATCCGGCGCGACACGTCCGGCTTTATAGATCGGCGGCGGCGAGCGGTAGCGCAACTGACCATCAGCCGTGAAAACCTCCAGTGCGTTAGCCCGGATTCGCCCCAGCGGCTGGACGATGCCGAGCACCCGCTCGGTCAGAATCTGCGGCGGCAATATCTGCATTTCTGCCGTCAGCGCTTTCAGCCATTGCTCCGAAACCCGGCTCGCCGCCTCGATTTCTTCGTGAATACCGGCCCGCGCGCCCTGCAGCCAAAGCCCGGCCAGAGCGAGTAACAGACTGGCCGCCAGACCGGTCAGCACCAGGCTGATGCGGTTATGCAGGCTGAGGAGTTCAGGCCAGCGCATGATCACTTGCCGGCAAAGCGATAGCGCACGCCGAGCCAGGCGGCACGCGGCGCGCCGGGAGCGACGAAGGTTTCGCGATGCCAGTTATCCGAATCGGCTTCGAAGGCATTGCCGGTGCCGATAAACGGGTTTTCTGCCAGCGC
>JAUYQT010000341.1 GCA_030697085.1 Azonexus sp.
AAATTATGGCAAGCGAAAGTCTTGATTGAGGGCGGCGTGACTTCTGAAATGAAATCAGTCCTCGTGCCGGATAGCCTCATGAAATCAATGCTCGGTGAAGAAGCTGCCGAGCGACTGCTGAAGGCTTTGGGCCTGAGTACTGAACGCCCAACGGTGGTACATCCCATGCCGCTGCATGTCAGCGCCCCCTTGCGGGATGCAATGTCGAGTCAGTTTTCGGGAGCGGCACGAAAACTTCACGCTCAGGCGCGAATACTCGATTACCTCGCTGGACTGCTCAACTTTGTACTTTCAGAAAAGTTACAAAGGGGAAAACACCGACACCAGCCCCCGCAAGAGTGATGAGGATGCTGACGTCGAGTGGATCGCGTCTATGACTTTAATGTCCTGTCCACGACTTTATTGTTCTGTCTCCGACTTTAATGTCACGGAACAATCCCTTCTGCATTAAACCTTTTCAGGTATTAGCACTCAGAAGCAGCGAGTGCTAAAATTAATTTGATACTTGAAGGAGATCATTACGCTATGACCCAAGCCTTAACACTTCACTTTCCGTCTGCAGTTGGCAACATCGATGCTTATATCCAGGCAGCGAATCGTTATCCGATGCTTACCGAAGCTGAGGAGATTGGGCTGGCCGAGCGTTTCCACAATGATGGCGATGTGGAAGCGGCGCGTCAGCTTGTCCTCTCCCACCTTCGCCTGGTGATTTCGATTGCCCGCGGTTACCTTGGTTACGGCCTGCCACATGCCGACCTGATTCAGGAAGGCAATATCGGCCTGATGAAAGCGGTGAAACGTTTTGACTCCGGGCGTGGCGTACGTCTGGTTTCGTTTGCCATGCATTGGATCAAGGCTGAAATTCACGAATATATTCTGAAAAACTGGCGCCTGGTCAAGGTGGCCACCACCAAGGCCCAGCGCAAGCTGTTTTTCAATCTGCGCAGCCTGAAAAATAGCTACGAAGGGGTAGATACGCTATCCGGTACACAAGCCACTGAGGTGGCGACACGTCTGGGAGTCAAGCAGGCAGAGGTCATCGAGATGGAAACCCGTCTCACCGGCCGCGACATGGCGCTGGATGGCAACCCGGATGATAGCGACAACGCTTTCGCCCCGATTGATTACCTGGCCGACTCGCGTTATGAGCCGACCCGGGTGCTGGAAAACAAGGCCATTGCTCACCTGCAGGGCGAAGGCCTGCACGCCGCAATTAATTCGCTGGACCCGCGTAGCCGGCGGATTATCGAAACACGCTGGCTGCACGATGGCGAGGCGGCCACTTTGCATGAATTGGCCGCCGAGTTCAGTGTTTCCGCTGAACGAATTCGCCAGATTGAAGTCAAGGCACTGCAAAAAATGCGTGGCTTGCTGCTTGATGCCTGAAAAATCAGGCCGCTGAAACGAAAAAGGAGCCTCGGCTCCTTTTTTCGTTTCTGATCAATCCTCTCAGTTTTTGTTTCCGACGACCGGACTATCGGCGATATCACCCTTGAAGGAATTTTCCACCAGCGGCGGCGTATCGACCTGCGGCACATGGCACTGCAAACAATTGTGACGTTGCGGCGAGGCGGTGGCCAGCTTCTTGCCATCCCGGTCCAGAAAATGGCTATCGCCGATTTTTGGCGCCTTTTTCTTCTCGAACACATCGGCGCCATGGCAACTCAGGCACTGATTTTGTTCCAACGTGATTTCGTCATAATTTTCAACTGCATGGGGAATAATCGGCGGCTGATCACGGAAAGTGCGTGCCACCTTGGCCTGCCCCCCCGGCTTGCCACCGATATATTTCTTCTCTGCCGGCGCCTGGTCGACGGCAGCAACCTCGGCCCCGCGCAGAGATTGCGGTGAATCCTGAGCCTGTACCGGCATCACCAGCGCCCAACAAGCAGCGGTAGCTAGAATAGCAATCGTCGTCTTCAGAACCTGTTTCATGATGGGCGCTCCTCCTTTTAAAACTTGGTAATTATTTCGACTCAGGCAGCCCCCTGACGAGCGGCAAAGTTGAAACGGGGTTATTGAAACCTGATGCGAAAGTGAAGACATCTTTCGAACAAACATCGATACAGCGGCCACAGTTAGTGCAATTGGCGGCAAGAATCAGCGGCCCAACGCCCTTGGCCTCACCTTTCAAAGCGGGCCGAATAACCTGCGGTTCGGGGCAAACTTCGAAACAATCCATACAGTCGTTGCAGGCAGCACGTTGCGGTGCGGAAATACGCAGCGGACGCCAGCGCCCAAGCAAACTGTAGAAAGCACCGACCGGACAGAGTCGACCGCACCAGCCACGCGTCATCACGAACAAGTCGAACAGAAAAATAGCAAGAACCACGGTCCACGCTGTTCCGAGGCCAAAAATCAGGCCACGGTGAAGCATCGAAACCGGGTTGATCAACTCCCACAGCACGACACCGCTGAACACCGAGCCGAGCAGTGTCATGGCCAGTATCCAGTAACGCGTTTGGTGCGAGAAATTGCTACCGCCCTTGATACCCAGACGATTACGCAGCCAACCGGCCAGGTCGGTGAGCACATTGATTGGGCAGACCCAACTGCAATAAACCCGGCCGCCCACCAGCAAATAAAAGGCAACAATAATCGCCACGCCGATCAGGCCCAGAGTTTCCGGCAAATGGCCCGCTGCCAGCGATTGCAGCGCCACGTAGGGATCAGTCAGCGGCAGGATATCGAGCGTGTAGCTGTAATTCAGATTGCCTTTGACTATCCAGATACCGGCCAGTGGGCCGAGCAAAAACAAGCCAAGTATCCCGAATTGCGATATGCGGCGCAGAATCAGCCATTTATGGGCGCGCAACCAGCCTTTTTCGGCAACGGCCTCGGCGCCGATCCGCTTCCTGTGGGCAACCGGGCTCATGGCTTATCCCCCAATCCCGGCGGAAAGCTGGGAATCGCCCCGGCTTCACTACCGGGACGGCCACGCGCGGTTGCGGTTTGGCCACTCGCTGGGTCATAGTGCCCTGGCAACACGGCGCCTTCCGGCAGGCGGTCGGGCAGATCCTGCATTTTCGATTCGTCCATCAGCGAGCCACCGGCCTTTTTCTGCTCATCCCAGCCCACCCGATAATGCTGACCAAGCTCGCCCTTGGCCAGTTTGGGCGGCAGAATACGGATGGCGGATTCTTCGAGGACACAGGATTTTTCGCATTTGCCGCAGCCGGTGCATTGCTCGGAATGTACGGTAGGTAGAAATAAGGCGTGGCGCCCGGTGCGCGTGTTGGGCAACATTTCGAGGGTGATCGCCTGATCGATGACCGGACAAACGCGGTAACAGACATCGCAACGCAAACCGAGAAAATTGAGGCAGGTTTCGTGGTCGATCAATACCGCGACGCCCATTTTTGCCTTGTTGATATCAGTCAGCGCATGATCCAGCGCCTGGGTTGGGCAGGCCTTGATGCAGGGAATGTCTTCACACATCTCGCAGGGGATATTGCGTGCATTGAAGAATGGTGTGCCGGTGGCAACGGGCGTTTCCGGCTTGGCCAGCTCCAGCGTGTTGTAGGGGCAGTCGCGCACACAAAGGCCGCAGCGGATACAGGCCCCGAGAAAGTCATCTTCCGGGAGCGCGCCGGGTGGGCGCAGGGCCAGGGCTGGCAAGGCTTTTGACTGTTTGGCATAGAGCCCGAGGCCAAGCCCGAACAGCCCGACACCGCAGACCATTTTGGCGGAGTCGAGAATAAATTGGCGGCGTGCTGCGCCATTTTTGGAAGGCTTGCTAGTCATCGCTTTCGTTTCGTTTCAGATCAGCCGCCGGGTAAGTTGTCACCCATCCCGATTCGGCTCACCCTGATCCCGTCGTCCTTGGTCGTCCCTGGTCTTGGTCCCTGGTCTTGGTCCCTGATCTTGGTTCCCACTCGTCAATCAGTCAGCGGCGGCGTAACTCTTGAAGTTCGCAGCCGCAGCCGCTTGATTGATGATGTTTTTTTGACCGTCTTCAGCCAAGGGAATCTACGCTTATAAGCAGTCGGTGGTTTTAGCGCAGATCAAGACTTCAGAAAAACCCTCTGCTAACTGGGGTTACGTTGACGAAGGTCAAATACCGGGAAAAACCGCCCTGGCGTTGCGGCTGGTTTGTGCCGCAACTTCAGCCAGACTCAAACCACGCAGGCGGGCCAGGACTTCGGCAATCTGGCGCAGCTCCGCCGGGGCGTTGCGTCGGCCGGCCAACCAGGCCGGTGAAATATCCGGCGCGTCGGTTTCAAGCACAATCGCCTCTAGCGGCAACGTAGCCGCCAGCTGGCGAATGCGGGTTGAGCCTGAATAGGTCATGGCCCCACCAAAACCCAGCTTGAAACCAAGTTGGATGAATGCTTCGGCTTGTTGACGACTGCCGTTGAAGGCGTGGGCGATGCCGCCAGGAACCTTGAATCGGCGCAATTGTTTGAGAATGGCATCAACCGAACGCCGGACATGCAAAAGCACCGGCAAATTGAATTCCCTGGCCAGTTTCAACTGCTCAATAAAGAAAAATGTCTGGCGCTGCAGATCAATCTCGGGAAGATAAAAATCGAGGCCGATTTCGCCCACCGCTACCGGCTTTTCGTTGCTCAACCAGGCGCGCAATTCCGCCAGATCAGCCTCCTTGGCCGGCATGACAAAGAGCGGATGAATACCGTAGGCTGCAACGCAACCGGGATAACGGGCAACGCTGGTTTTAAGCTGAATAAAGCGGTCGACCGCAACTGCCGGCAACACCATCCGTTCAACCCCTGCCGCCAATGCTGCCGCATGCACAGCGTCGCGGTCGAGATCGAATTCGGCCGCATCGAGATGGCAGTGGGTGTCGATCAGCATCGAATGAAGGGAAACTCCGGCTCCGGACGCTTGCCGCACATCAGATCAGCCAGCGCCGCAGCGGACCCACAGGACATTGTCCAGCCCAGCGTACCGTGGCCAGTATTGAGCCAGAGATTACCGTAACGGCTCCGGCCGATAATCGGCACATTAGAGGGCGTTGCCGGGCGCAGGCCGCACCAAAATTCCGGCTCGCCATCAATCGCCAGATTAGGGAAAAGCTGCCGGGTACGTTGCATCAACATCTGACAACGCACCGGATTGAGTTCGAGGTTGTAGCCGTTAAATTCGGCAGTACCGGCAACGCGCAGACGATTGCCGAGGCGCGAAAAAACCAGTTTGTATTCATCGTCCGTCAGGCTCACCGTCGGAGCTAAGGCCCCTTCAGGCAAACGCAAGGTCGCCGAGTAGCCTTTGGCCGGATATACCGGCAGGCCAATCCCGAGCGGCCGGAGCAGCAACGGTGAGTAGCTACCGAGAGCAACGACATAGGCGTCGGCAGTCAATAACTCGGAACCCGCTTCATTATGGACAAGCACACCCGCGATCTGGCCGCCACCGGAAGCGATGCGGTCAACCGTTAAATTGAGGCGAAAATCAACGCCGGCAGCTTTGGCATGTTCGGCCAGCGCAACGGTAAATTTATGGGCATCGCCGGATTCATCGGAACGGGTGAAATCGCCACCCACCAGACGCGGTTTGGCATCGGCCAGCGCTGGCTCGATTTTCAGGCATTTTTCGACGTCGACCGCATCACGATCCAGCCCGAATTCGCGCATCACCTTCGCCGCCTGAATCGCCGCGGCAAACTCTTCAGTATCGGTATAAATATGCAGGATACCGCGCTCGAGATGGTCATACTGCAAACCCAACTCGGCGCGCAAGGCACGCAGTCGGCTGCGGCTATAGAGCGACATGGCAACAATCGCCGCGATATTACGGCGTGTTCGCCCGGGCATACATTCAGCGAGAAAGCGCAAACCCCAGGCCAGTTGCGCCGGGTCAGCCCGCCAACGCCAAAGCAGTGGCGCATTTTCCTGACCGAGCCATTTAAGAACGCGGGGCAAGACATGCGGATTAGCCCAAGGCTCGGCATGCGAGACCGAAATCTGGCCGCCGTTGGCAAAACTGGTTTCGTTGCCAACCAACGGCTGGCGATCAACCACCGTTACCTGATGCCCGGCTCGAGCCAGATACCAGGCGCTGGTTATGCCAACAACGCCCGCACCCAGCACCAGAACCTTCAACCTGCACCCCACGGCGATGGACGATCATCCGAAATTTTCAGACTCAAGCATCGCCCCTTTCGCGAACAATGCGAGTCACCTCGGGAATGTGACGCAGACCGCGCATGACCGCAGCCAGATGGGTACGGTGCGCCACCTGAATGGTGAAGCGGAGCAGCGTAAACAACTGCTCCGGATCGGCATCCATCGCCACGTGCTCAATATTCGAACCGGCCTCGGCAATGGCGGCAGCCACCTGAGCCAGCGCCCCGCGCGTATTCTTGATTTCAACCTTGATGCGAATATCGAACAGTTTGCCCTCTTCCGGCTCCCATTCGACATCGATCCACTTTTGTGGATCACTCGAACGGGATTTACGGATCATCGGGCAATCATGCGTATGAATCACCAGGCCGCTGCCCTTCTTGATCGAACCAATGATCGGATCACCTGGAATCGGCTGGCAGCAACGCGCCAGTTGAATCGCCATGCCTTCGGTGCCGTGAATGGCCAGCGTCATGTTGCTGGACTGATTCGACGCCATGTCCTCGCGGGCCAGCAGGCGACGGGCCACCACTGAGGGCAGGCGCTTGCCGAGGCCGATGTCGGTATAAAGCTCTTCCAGCGTTTTTTGACCACCGGCTTTGATCAACTGATCCCAGGCATCGGTCGGAATCGAAATTGGCACGACGCCAAGCGAGAGCAATTCCTGGCGCAGCAAACGCTCACCCAAACGGGCCGACTCCTCATTTTGCATGGTGCGCAGGAAATGACGAATCTTGCTGCGCGCCCGACCGGTTTTTATATAACTCAGCCAGACCGGATTGGGACTGGCCTGCGTTGAAGTAATAATCTCGACCAGATCGCCATTGCGCAATTCGGTCCGCAATGGTGCAAGTTCGTGATTCACCCGCGCGGCCGAACAGTGATGACCGACATCGGTATGCACGGCATAGGCAAAATCGACCACGGTCGCACCCATCGGCATCGCCATGATCTTGCCTTTCGGCGTAAAAATATAAACCTCGTCCGGAAAGAGGTCGATCTTGACGTTTTCAAAAAACTCAGCCGAATCAGTGGTTTGCATTTCAAGCAGGGACTGCAACCATTTATGCGTCTTGATCTGCAGATCGGCGCCCCGCTCTTCCATATCCTTGTACAACCAGTGTGATGCCACCCCCTCCTGGGCCACATGGTGCATATCCTGAGTCCGGATCTGCACTTCAACCGGCGTGCCGTAGGGTCCAATCAATGTCGTATGCAGGGACTGGTAGCCATTCGCCTTGGGAATCGCGATGTAGTCCTTGAACTTGCCCGGCACCGGCTTGTACAAACCATGCAGCGCGCCGAGCGCCAGATAACAGGTCGGCACATTCTGTACCACAACCCGAAATCCATAAATATCCAGCACCTGCGAAAATGAAAGACGCTTGTCTTTCATCTTGCGAAAAATCGAATACAAACTTTTCTCGCGACCAAAAACCTCAGCCTTCAGTCCGGCACTGACCAGCTTTTCGTTGATACCATCAAAAATCCGGACCAGCAATTCCTTGCGATTGCCACGCGCCGCATTCAAGGCTTTGCTCAGCACTTCAGCACGATGCGGGTAGATCAGCCGGAAAGACGTATCCTGCAACTCGCGGTACAACTTGTTCAGCCCGAGGCGCAATGCAATCGGTGCGTAAATTTCCAGCGTTTCATGGGCAATGCGCCGCCGCTTGTCCGGCCGCATCGCGGCCATGGTCTGCAAATTGTGCTGACGGTCAGCCAATTTGATCAGCACGACGCGCAAATCGCGCGCCATCGCCATCAACATCTTGCGGAAATTTTCGGCCTGGGCTTCCTGATAGGAAGCAAATTCCATCTTATCGAGCTTGGAGAGGCCATCAACTAGTTCAGCCACCTCCTTGCCAAACAACTCGGCCAACTCGTGCTTGGTGGTGCCGGTATCTTCCAGCACATCGTGCAGCAAGGCGGCCACGATGGCATCAGCATCCATCCGCCACTCAACAATCGCACCGGCGACGGCGAGCGGATGCGTAATGTAGGCTTCGCCCGACATGCGCTTTTGGTGCGCGTGGGCTACCGCGGCAAAGGCATAAGCGGCCTTGATCCGCGCAATATCAACCGGGACTAAATAATCAAGACTATCGAGAAAAACCCGATAAGCGGGTTCATCGCAGGCGGGCGGCAGAGGTGACGGCATCGAATCCATCAATCTTCACCGCCCGCAGGATCAGGACTGACCGCGGGTAAGGACTTCCACCCCGAACTTGCCAAGCGCCATTTCGCGCAGGGCAACGACGGTCGGCTTGTCGCGACCCGGGTCGACCAGCGGCGTTGCGCCGTTGGCGATCTGGCGAGCGCGGTGAGCAGCGGCCAGGGTCATCTGGAAGCGGTTGGGAATACGTTTCATGCAATCATCAACGGTAACGCGGGCCATTTAGAACCTCAAATCAGATCATTCGTGCAAAAAGGGCAGCGTGACGAGCGCGCTGGACCCCAAAGCTCAGGCGGGAAGCACGTACCACGGCACGCAAATCATCCAGCGCCTGCGCCAACTGGTCGTTGATAATAACATAGTCAAATTCGCCGGCATGGCGCATCTCGGCCTGCGCGGCGGCCAATCGGCGAGCAATA
>JAUYQT010000361.1 GCA_030697085.1 Azonexus sp.
GCCGGTAGACAGGTCCATCACGGTGTCGCCGCCCCAGCGGATCGACCAGGTCATTTTCTCGACTTCTTACTGAATGGAAGAACCCAAGGCCGAGTTGCCGATATTGGCGTTGATCTTCACCAGGAAATTGCGGCCGATGATCATCGGCTCGCTTTCCGGGTGGTTGATGTTGTTCGGGATGATGGCGCGGCCACGGGCGATTTCGCTGCGGACGAATTCCGGGGTGATTTCTTCGGGAATAGATGCACCGAAGTTCTGGCCGGGGTGCTGGCGGCAGAGCAGGGCGGCCATTTTTTCGCCCATTTTGCCGGTCGACCGCAACGATTCGATGTAGGCGCGGCGGTTGTTGTTTTCGCGGATGGCGACGTATTCCATCTCCGGGGTGATGATGCCTTGGCGGGCGTAGTGCATCTGGCTGACATTCTTGCCGGCCTTGGCGCGCAACGGTTTACGGTGCAGACCGGGGAAGCGCAGTTCATCGAGTTCTGCATCGTCGGCACGTTTACGGCCGAATTCGGAGCTCAGGCCGGGCAATTCCTCGGTGTCGCCGCGCTCGGCAATCCATTGGGCGCGCAGTGCAGGCAAGCCGGAGCGGATGTCGATTTTCGCCGCCGGGTCGGAGTAAGGGCCTGAGCAATCGTAGACATAAACCGGCGGATTTTTTTCGCCCCCGAATGCAGTGTCAGTATCGGCTTGCGAAATCTCGCGCATCGGCACCTGAATATCCGGGCGGGAACCTGCGATGTAAACCTTGCGGGAATTGGGCAGTGGCTGGACTGCAGCCTCGTCAACGTGGGCATTGGCGGCGAGGAATTTTTCGGTGGCGTTCATTGAAGCTCCATGCGTAATTTCAGCGAGTAAGACGGGCAAGGAGCAACAAAGTTCGTTTCCCTACGACGGCATGACCCGGTCAGGTTCGAAGGGTATATCTCAGCCCGCAAGACCACAGGCACCCCTAACAAGCGGCTGCAAGTTACTGGAAACACTGGCAAAATGCAAGAAATGCGGCTTTGCGCTCAAGGTTTCCCTAATCTGGCCGAAATATACGTATCGAGCGTTGGCATTTCTAAAAATGAGTAAGGGACATCGTATGCGCTTTCTAACTATCGCCGCCCTGTTGGCAGCCTTGCCCTGGACGGCGGCGTCAGCAGCGCCGACCTGGCAGACCATCTCGTCCGAACCGGGAAAACGCATTGAGTTGGACAGCACCAGCCTCAAGCGCGACGGTAACAGCGTGCAGGCCCAAAGCCGGATCGTGCTTGAGCGCGAACTGATCGATATCCGTTCGGGAATGGGCTACCGGGTTATTGAAGCGGTGACGCGCTA
>JAUYQT010000398.1 GCA_030697085.1 Azonexus sp.
ATCGCTGTTTTCTTCTCGCTGGTCGTCGCCCGCATGCTGACGCCGATGATGGCGGCCTATATCCTCAAGCCGCCCAAAGGCGAGCATGCCGAGCCGGGCTGGCTCAAGCGCTATGCCGGCTGGGTCACGTGGTGCATGCACCACCGCTGGTGGACGATGGTTGGCGCGGCGGTTTTCTTCTTCGGCTCCTTTGCGCTGGTGCCCTTGCTGCCCACCGGTTTTCTGCCGCCCGACGACCTGTCGCAAACGCAAGTCTATCTCTCGCTGACGCCGGGCAGCACCTTCCAGGAAACCCGCGATGTCGCCGAAAAGGCACGGCTGATCGTCGAGAAAAATTCGCATGTGAAAATGGTTTACACCGCCATTGGCGGCGGCGCCTCGGGGAGCGATCCCTTTGCTCCGCGTGGTGCTTCCGAAGCGCGCAAAGCGACGCTGACCATCAACCTGACGCCGCGCCAGCAGCGGGCTGGCCTGACCAAACAGACGATCGAAACCGAACTGCGTGAGGCGCTGGCGAGCTTGCCGGGTGTGCAGGTCAAGGTCGGCCTCGGCGGCGCCAACGAAAAATATATCCTCGTGCTGGCCAGTGAAAACGGCCCGCTGCTGGCCGAGCACGCCCGCGTCGTCGAACGTGAATTACGCTCCATTCCGGGCATCGGCAACATCACCAGCACGGCCAGTCTGGTCCGGCCCGAACTGGTCGTCCGCCCCGACTTCGCACGCATGGCCGACCTTGGCGTCACCTCGGCGGCCATCGCCGACACGCTGCGCATTGCGACGGCCGGCGATTACGACCAGAGTCTGGCCAAGCTCAATCTGGCGCAACGGCAGGTGCCCATCGTCGTCAAGCTGCCGCCGCTGGCACGGCAGGATTTAAGCCTGCTGGAACGGTTGACCGTAGCCGGCAAGCACGGCCCGGTGATGATCGCCAATGTGGCGACGCTGACCATTGACGGCGGCCCGGCCGAGATCGACCGCTACGACCGCCTGCGCAATATCAATTTCGAAATCGAACTGAATCAGCAACCGCTCGGCGACGTCGAAAAGACGGCGCTCGCCCTGCCCAGCCTGAAAAACCTGCCGCCCGGCGTGATCCAGACAACCGTTGGCGATGCCGAAGCAATGGGCGAACTGTTCGCCAGTTTCGGTCTGGCGATGGCGACCGGCGTACTTTGCATCTACGTCGTGCTGGTGTTGCTCTTCAAGGATTTCGTCCAGCCAGTGACGATTCTTGCCGCTTTGGTCCTCTCGGTGCCCGGCGCCTTCCTGGCGCTGTTCATCACGCAGACCGCACTCTCGATGCCCTCGATGATCGGCCTGATCATGCTGATGGGCATCGCCACCAAGAACTCCATCCTGCTCATCGATTACGTCATTCTCGCCCGCCGGGAACACGGCCTCGACCGCTGGAGCGCGCTGCTCGACGCCTGCCGCAAACGGGCCCGGCCGATCATCATGACCACGGTAGCAATGGGCGCCGGCATGCTGCCGATTGCCCTCGGCATCGGCGCCGACCCAAGCTTCCGGGCCCCGATGGCGATTGTCGTGATCGGCGGGCTGATTACCTCGACCTTCCTCAGCCTGCTGGTAATTCCGGTAGTGTTCACCTTCGTCGACGACCTGATTGGCGTGGTGCGAGCGAAGCTGGGTATGCAGCCGCTTTGAGACGTTGGTAACGATAAAAAGAGGGCGGGGCTGCAAACTTTGGTTTTCAATCGTCGAATGCGCCGTTTCTTC
>JAUYQT010000429.1 GCA_030697085.1 Azonexus sp.
CCGGTGATCACGCGCTACGAAATCGAGCCGGCGGTGGGCGTCAAAGGGGCGCAGATCGTCAATCTGGCGCGTGATTTGGCGCGAGCGCTGGCGCTGGTCTCAATTCGCGTCGTTGAAACCGTGCCCGGCAAAGCTTGTATGGCGCTTGAGTTGCCTAACGCCAAACGGCAGATGGTCAAGTTGTCGGAAATTATCTCGAGCAAACCGTACAACGACATGAACAGCCCGTTGACCGTTTGCCTGGGCAAGGATATTGGCGGGTTGCCGGTGGTTGCCGATTTGGCCAAAACGCCACATTTGCTGGTCGCCGGGACAACCGGTTCCGGCAAGTCGGTCGGCGTCAATGCAATGATTTTGTCGATGCTTTATAAATCTGAGCCTGAGCAGGTTCGGTTGATCATGGTCGATCCGAAAATGCTTGAGCTATCGATTTACGAAGGCATTCCACATTTGCTGGCGCCCGTTGTTACCGACATGAAGCAGGCGGCCAATGCGCTGCACTGGTGTGTGACGGAGATGGAAAAGCGCTACAAACTGATGTCGGCGATGGGCGTGCGCAATATTGCCGGTTTGAATACCAAGATTCGTGAGGCCGAGAAGCGCGGCGAGCACATTCCAAATCCGCTGACATTGACGCCGGAAACGCCCGAACCCTTGAAGACCTTGCCGTTCATCGTCGTCATCATCGACGAACTGGCTGACATGATGATGGTGGTCGGCAAGAAGGTTGAAGAGCTGATTGCCCGGCTGGCGCAGAAAGCACGGGCTTCTGGTATTCACCTTGTGCTGGCAACGCAGCGGCCGAGTGTTGATGTGATTACCGGTCTGATCAAGGCAAATATTCCGACGCGTCTTTCCTTTCAGGTTTCCAGCAAGATTGATTCGCGCACCATTCTTGACCAGATGGGGGCTGAAGCCTTGCTCGGTCAGGGCGACATGCTCTATCTCGCACCCGGTACTGGCTATCCGACTCGCGTGCATGGCGCCTTTGTTTCCGATGATGAAGTGCACCGCGTGGTCGAACATCTGAAAGCGCTGGGTCAGCCGGAGTATGTTGAAGATATCCTCAACGGTTCGGCCGGTGGTGATGAAGAGGGGGGTGAAAGCGGTGAGGGGGCGGCGGATGCCGAGAGTGATCCGCTTTACGATCAGGCGGTCGATATTGTGATTAAAAACAAGCGTGCCTCAATTTCGTTGGTCCAGCGCCATTTGCGCATTGGTTATAACCGTTCGGCCCGATTGATTGAAGCGATGGAAAAAGCCGGTCTGGTGACGGGGATGGATGGCCGTGGTGGTCGTGAAGTGATTGCCCGTAAGGAAGCTGAATGAAATTTGCCGCAAAAATGCTGTTGACCGCAGCAATCGCTATTTCTCCGTTGCTGGCGCAAGCGGGGGCGGTTGATCAGCTGCATCAATTCCTGCACACGACGCGGACGCTAAAAGCTGATTTTTCTCAGGTGGTGGTTGCCCGTAGCGGCCGCAAGCCGCAAGAATCTTCCGGCGTCGTGGCCATCTCGCGGCCGGGCAAGTTGCGTTGGGATATTCAAAAGCCTTATCCGCAACTGGTGGTCGGTGATGGCGAAAAAATCTGGATTTACGATGCCGAACTGAAGCAAGTCACCGTGCGTCAGGCGGGGCAGGCGATCAGCGGTTCACCGGCGGCTTTGCTGGCTGGGCGTAATGAACTGGAAAAGAATTTCACCTTGAGCGAAGCCGGCGAAGCGGACGGTATGAACTGGGTCGAGGCGATTGCCAAGGCTGATGAAAGCGGCTTTGAGAAAATTCGCCTGGGCTTTGTCGGGGCGGATTTGCGCGCGATGGATCTGCACGATAACTTTGGCCAGACAACGCATATACGTTTTTCCCGACTTGAACGTAATCCGCAGTTGCCGGCATCGACGTTCAAATTTACACCGCCGGCCGGGGTAGATGTGGTCGGCGAATAAACCATCCTGAGCAATTCCTTGTCGCTTGCCTCGATGCGCAGTTCCGGAAGGCATAAATTGCCGTAAACCACTGAAAGTACGGCGCATCTGCTAACATTCGCCCGGATTTTTCAGGCTTTCCCATGTCTTCCCTCAAAGAAATATTCTCTCCCAGCGGCCCGTTGGCACAGTCGATCAAAGGCTATCGTATTCGCGATCAGCAGCTTGATATGGCCGAGCGCATTGCTGCCGCCATCAATAGTTGTTCGGTGTTTATTGCCGAGGCAGGGACCGGCACGGGCAAAACTTTTGCCTATCTGGTGCCGGCTCTGAAGTCGGGCGGCAAGGTCATCGTTTCCACCGGCACCAAAACCTTGCAGGACCAGTTGTTCAACAAGGATCTGCCGATGGTGCGCGATGCTTTGAAGGCGCCGGTCAAGATCGCGCTGCTCAAGG
>JAUYQT010000503.1 GCA_030697085.1 Azonexus sp.
GGGAATTCTTGTCTTTTCTGGCTCCATGCGCGCCAAAATTCGGGTTCTGGTGGGCAAACATTTTTTCAGCTATCGCTATGACTATCGCGAAGAATGGTTGCGTTTTACACAAACGCTATCAGCCCAGGATTCGCCACAGGCGATGGGCCAACAGGTCATTCGTGGTTTGGCCAACATGGTTGAAAGCCCGGCCGGTGGCCTTTGGCTGCAAGAAAATGGTCAGGAATGCTACCGCCAGACGGCCCGCTGGAACATTGCGGCCAGCGAACCTGAAGAGACGCTTGATTCGCCTCTCGCCAATTTCCTGATCAGCAGTGGCTGGGTCGTCAACCTTGAAGAATATCGCTGTTACCCGGGGCGTTATGGTGATCTCTCAATTCCTTTCTGGCTATCTGAAATCCCCAATGCCTGGTTGATTATTCCGCTCATGGTGGGTAATCAGATGATTGGTTTTGTGGTGCTGGCGAGTTCGCGCACCCCGATTGACGTCAATTGGGAGGTCAACGATCTGCTGCGTACGGCGGGCAGCCAGGCGGCTGGCTTTCTCGCCAAAATGCAGGCGACCGAGGCATTGCTTGAGGCGCGCAAGTTTGACGCATTCAACAAGATGTCGGCTTTTGTCGTGCATGACCTGAAAAATATCGTTACCCAACTTTCATTGATGCTGAAAAACGCCGAGCGTCATCGCGACAACCCGGAATTTCAGGAAGATATGCTGATGACGGTGGATCACTCAGTCGATCGCATGCGGCAATTGATGATGCAACTGCGTGAAGGTGCCACTCCCCCCGGTACCGCTTGTGGTGTTAATCTCCCAGATGTCATTCAGCGTATTCAGAAAGAAAAAATGGATCAGGGTAGATCTATCGAGATCAGACGGCTCAATAAACTGGCAACACGGGGCCATGAAGATCGCCTGGAACGGGTAATTGGGCATCTGGTGCAGAATGCACTCGACGCCACACCGACAAGTGGAAGCGTTTGGGTTTCGCTGGAAAAACGCGGCGACCGCGCAGCCCTGCAGGTGGGCGACACCGGCCACGGCATGACTCCGGAATTTATCCGTGAACGCCTGTTTAAGCCATTCCAAAGCACCAAACGGGCTGGCATGGGCATT
>JAUYQT010000651.1 GCA_030697085.1 Azonexus sp.
CTTGATAACAGGAGACGGTCAACCCGTAATTCACGCCCAATTTCGTGCCGCAGCGGATGATCTCGGCTTTGGAAAGGTCAATCAGCGGGGCGTGAATCGATAATCTGCCGCCCTCCCCTTCTACACCGGCTTTGGTCGCCAGATTGGCCATCTTTTCAAAGGCCGCAATATATTCCGGCCGGCAATCCGGGTAGCCGGAGTAGTCGACCGCGTTGACGCCGACGAAGATATCGCGACTGCCGAGGACTTCTGCCCAGGCGAGTGCCAGCGACAGCATGATGGTGTTGCGCGCCGGGACGTAGGTGACGGGAATGCCGGGTTGGACGCCAGCGATCGGCACAGCGATGCTGTTGTCAGTCAGAGCCGAACCACCAAACTGGGCAAGACCCAGATTGAGAATCCGGTGCTCGGCGGCGCCGAGGGTCTGGGCCACACGTTCGGCCGCTTTGAGCTCGGCCAGGTGGCGCTGGCCGTAATTAAAGGACAGGCAGTAGCAGGCAAAGCCCTGGCTGCGGGCAATGGCGAGGCAAGTGGCGGAATCGAGCCCACCGGAGAGGAGAACGACAGCTGGCTTCATCATGGGGCGGCAATATACCCGAAATAGCGCGTTTTTTCGCGCTGTTCAAGCTTATCTCCGGGCCTTCTGGTGGCTAAATGTCGGGCGTATCGAGTGAGCCCGGCAGCTCGCTTAAACCCTTTTCCAGCGTCTTCTCAAACTCTTCAAATGCTATCGGGCGGCCGAACAGGTAGCCTTGAAAGTGGGTGCAGCCATGTTCGACCAGAAAGGCATATTGTTCGTCGGCTTCGACGCCTTCCGCCACGACACTGAGGCGCAAGCTATTGCCCATGGCGATGATCGCCCGGACGATGGCGGCGTCATCGGGGTCGGAGGCAATGTCGCGGATAAAGGAGCGATCAACTTTCAGCTGTTCAAACGGGAAGCGCTTGAGGTAAGAGAGCGAGGCGTAGCCGGTGCCGAAATCATCCAGCGAAAAGCGTACCCCCAGCGCGCGCAGGGCTTGCATTTTGTTCACTACATTGTCGACATTGTCTAGGAGCAGGCTTTCGGTAAGCTCCAGTTTGAGGCGCTTTGGGTTGACTCGGTGACGTTCCAGGGCCGCCTGAACTTGCTCGACAAAGTCGCTCTGGCGAAACTGCCGGGCGCTGACATTGACTGCCAGATAGAGATTTTTTAGGGCCGCATCGTCGGCCCAGCGCCGCAGATGGGCGCAGGCCTGATCAAGCACCCAGAGGCCGATCGGCACGATCAAGCCGGTTTCCTCGGCGAGCGGAATGAAGTTGTCCGGGGGCACCATTGCCTGGCCGGGCGGCTGCCAGCGGATCAGGGTTTCGGCCCCGATCAGCTGGCGATTCATATCGACCTGGGGCTGAACGAATAGCAGGAATTCATTCTCGGTCAGCGCCTGGTGCAGCCGTGACTCAAGCCCGGCGCGCGCATCGAGCGCAGTCTGCATGGCATTGTCGAAAAAGCGGATGGCATTGCGGCCGGCGTCCTTGGCTTTGTAGAGTGAGATATCGGCTTGCTTGAGCAGGACATCAGTCGTCTTGTCATGAGCGCAGAAGAGGCTGATGCCGATGCTCGCCGAGTGAAAATGCTTGGCGTGGGTCACCACGACATAGGCTTGGCTCAGAGTGAGACGGATTTTTTCAGCGACGGTTTCAGCCTGAATCGCAGCTATTTCAGGTGTCAGACCAAGGTTTTCCAGGAGCACAATGAATTCATCGCCGCCCTGACGTGCTGCGGTATCGCCTTCCCGGATACATTCTTTCAGGCGTCTGGCGACTTCGATCAGCAGGCGATCGCCAATGTCGTGACCGAGCGTGTCGTTGAGGTTTTTAAAGTGATCGAGGTCGATAATCAGCAAGGCACCAAATTGCTGGCTACGTTTGCTCGCTGTCCGGGCCTTATCGAGCCGATTGAGAAGCAGGCGGCGATTGGGTAGTGCGGTCAACGGGTCATAAAAGGCCAGATTGTGCACTTCCGACTCAACCCGCTTGAGTTCGGTGATGTCGGAAAAAGTGCTGACGTAATGGCTTATTGCGCCTTCT
>JAUYQT010000783.1 GCA_030697085.1 Azonexus sp.
ATATTGTTGGCTTATACAAATTTTCTATTCATTTACCATTATTATTTTGACATGGAAATGGGCTAGCAGCTGGTCGGCGTGACGATGCAGGAATCTGGCGTTTCGCGGGTGGTGGAAGTGGATATCGAGGAAGCACTGAAAATGAGGGATGCGGCGTAAATGACCGAACTCCAGATGGGATTGATCGGCTTGGGCGCGACGGCGGTGGTCGGCGTGTTTGCCTACAACAAGTGGCAGGAACATCGTCATCGCAAGCTGGCTGAGGCAGTGCTCCGGCCGGATCACGATGACGTATTGCTCGGCGATGGGGCGAAAGTGGCGACGAAACCGGTGGCTACAGAACGCAGTGAGCCGGAAATTCGTGATGACAATCCGCTGACGCAAACTGAGCGGGCTGAACCTGTATTTGTCGACAGCGCGGCCGATTTGGTCGGCGAAGTCTTTCCGGCTGATTCATTGCACGAGAAGCCAGCGCTCCCCGCTGATCCGGCGCCGGTACTGGCCAAACGCGCTCCGCCCAAGCCCGTTGAAAATGCAATTTACGAGATGGTTCCCGGGCCACTGCCGGCCGAGTTGCTTGATCCGCGTCTCGAGTTCATTGTCGCGATGGAATTGGTCGAGCCGGTTTCAGCCCTGCAGATACTGCATTCGCAGCGTGATGCCTTGCGTCGCCTCAATAAGCCGGTGCACTGGGTCGGCTTCAACGAACGCACTCGCGACTGGGAGCCGCTGGTTTCCGATAGCAACTGGGATTTGCGCCATCTGCGGATGGGTCTGCAACTGGTGAATCGCCTCGGCCCGATTTCCTCCGGCGAGATCGCTATTTTTTCCGGCGCCATGCAGGCGCTGGCGGATGAATTGATGGCCGTGGCCGACATGCCGCCAGCACGACTGCTCGATCAGGCGGCGGAGCTTGATCGCTTCTGTGCTGCGGTCGACCTTGAAATTGGCGTTAATTTAGTGAGCCGGGGCAGTGCTTTTTCCGGCACCAAAATCCGCGCTTTGGCCGAATCCGCCGGCATGGTGCTCGGCATTGATGGTCTGTTTACGCGCTACGACGAAGCCGGTCGCGCTCAGTTCAGCCTGCAGAATTACGAAAGCATGCAGTTCAGTGCGGAATCAATCCGCAGTCTGAGTACGCATGGCTTAACTTTCCTGCTTGATGTGCCGCGTGTTGATCATGGTGAGCGCGTGTTCATGCAGATGACTGAACTCGCCAAGCGTTTTGCCGATGCGTTACAGGGCACGCTGGTCGATGACAATCGGCAGCCGCTGTCCGAATCCCAACTCGATCACATCCGCCGCGAATTCATTGGTAAACCGCAAGCCACCATGCTTGCCTTCGGTCTGCCGGCCGGTTCGCCACAGGCGCAGCGGCTGTTTTCCTGATGCCGGGTTTGGATGCGACTGCACGGCGTGCCGCCGAATTGCGCGCCGAGATTGAACGCCATAATCAGGCCTATTACGTCCTTGATGCGCCGACTATTCCGGATGCTGAATACGACAAACTGTTCCGTGAATTGCAGGTCCTGGAGGCACAATATCCAGCGCTGTTAGTGCCCGATTCGCCGACCCAGCGCGTTGGCGCGGCGCCGCTCAAGGCGTTTCCGCCGCGTCGGCATGGCGTGCCGATGCTGTCGTTGAACAACGCTTTCGAGCCGGCCGAAGTGGAGGCCTTCGACCAGCGGGTGCGCGATGGTCTGGAAACGATTGCTGCGGTCGACTACGCTGTGGAGCCAAAATTCGATGGCCTGGCGATCAGCCTGACTTATGAAAATGGCCTGTTCACCTGCGGCGCAACGCGCGGTGACGGCGCGAGTGGCGAGGAGGTCACGCCTAATCTGCGCACCTTGCGTTGTCTGCCGCTTCGTCTGCTCGGCAGTGGTTGGCCAGCGCTGATCGAGATTCGCGGCGAAGTGCTGATCTTCAAGCAGGCCTTTGTCGAACTGAACGCCCGCCAGCGCCAACGCGCAGACAAGGAATTCGCCAATCCGCGCAACGCCGCTGCCGGTAGCCTGCGCCAGCTTGATTCACGGATTACCGCCGGTCGGCCGCTGGCTTTTTTTGCTTATGGCGTTGGGGCGGGGGCTGAGGCCTTGCCTATTAAAACCCATGCCGAACTGATCGATTTGCTCGCCAGTTGGGGTTTTCCCGTCGCTGAAGAGCGCCGCGTCGTGCAAGGCGCAAAAGGCTTGCTCGGATATTTTGCCGAGATCGGTGAAAAGCGCCCAAGTTTGCCTTATGACATTGACGGCGTGGTCTACAAAGTTAATAAGCTGGCGGCGCAAGCGCAGCTTGGCTTTGTTTCGCGCGCACCGCGCTTTGCCATCGCCCATAAATTTCCGGCGGAAGAAGCGTTGACCGAAGTGCTTGGTATTGACGTTCAGGTCGGTCGAACCGGGGCGATTACGCCAGTGGCGCGGCTGAAGCCGGTCTTCGTTGGCGGTGTCACCGTGACCAATGCAACGCTACACAACGAAGATGAAGTGCGTCGTAAGGATGTGCGGATTGGCGATACGGTGATCGTCCGTCGGGCGGGCGATGTCATTCCTGAAGTCGATGCCATCGTGACGGAAAAGCGTCCGATGAAACCCGGTAAGGATTTATTCGACAACGAGCCGGTTGAGCCGCCGTTTGCCATGCCAACTGCCTGCCCGGAATGCGGTTCGGCCATTGCAAAAGGGGTCGACGAGGCAATTGCTCGCTGTACCGGCGGCCTTTATTGCCCAGCCCAGCGCAAGCAGGCCATCTTGCACTTTGCGGCGCGGCGGGCGATGGATATTGAAGGCCTGGGCGACAAGCTGGTTGATCAGATGGTTGATGCCGGTTTGCTGCATTCGCCGGCCGATCTTTATGGATTGACGTTTGAAACGCTGGCTGGCCTGGCACGGATGGGCGAAAAATCAGCCCAAAATTTGTTGGCTGCAATTGAAAAAAGCAAGCAAACGACGCTCGCCCGTTTCATTTTTGCGCTCGGTATTCGTAATGTGGGCGAGGCTACCGCACGTGATCTGGCCCGCCATTTCGGTCAGCTCGACGCCTTGTTGGCGGCCGACGCCGAGGCGTTGCAGCAGGTGGCGGATGTCGGCCCGATTGTTGCGGCCAGCCTGGCGGCTTTTCTCGGTGAGGCGCATAACCGCGAAATTATTGCTCGTTTGCAGTCGGCGGGTGTGGTTTGGACAGAAGAAGCGCCAGCCGATAACGGGCCGCAGGTATTTGCCGGCAAGACGCTGGTGCTGACTGGCACATTGCTGACGCTAAAACGCGATGATGCGAAGACGTTGATTGAAGCGGCTGGGGGCAAAGTCAGCGGTTCCGTCTCGAAAAAAACTGATTACGTGGTGGCTGGTGAAGAGGCCGGTTCAAAGCTGGAAAAAGCTCAGGAACTGGGTGTGCCGGTGATTGATGAAGTCGAATTATTAAAATTACTCGAACAAGGAGTTGATGCATGAAGAAAGTCCGTAAAGCCGTCTTTCCCGTTGCCGGGATGGGCACGAGATTTTTGCCTGCGACCAAGGCCAGTCCGAAGGAAATGCTGCCGATTGTCGATAAGCCGTTGATTCAATACGCCGTGGAAGAAGCGGTGGCGGCAGGTATTACCGACATGATTTTCGTCACCGGGCGTTCCAAGCGGGCGATTGAAGATCATTTCGACAAGGCTTACGAACTTGAATCGGAACTTGAAGCGCGCGGCAAGCACGAATTGCTCGAGTTTGTCCGCAACATGATTCCGAAAAATATCAACTGCATCTACATCCGCCAGGCCGAAGCGCTGGGTCTCGGCCACGCCGTGTTGTGCGCCAAGCCGGCGATTGGCGATGAGCCATTTGCCGTTTTGCTCGCTGACGATCTGCTCGATGGCGAGATTCCGGTAATGAAGCAAATGACCGATATCTATGACTATTACCGCTGCTCGGTGCTCGGCGTGCAGGATGTGCCGCGCGCCGATACCAAGAGCTACGGCATCGTTGATGCGCGGCATGTGGCTGATCGGCTGGAGCAGATCAATGCCATTGTCGAAAAGCCGAAGCCGGAAGATGCGCCGTCCACACTTGCCGTAGTCGGCCGCTATATCCTGACGCCGCGCATTTTTCACCATCTGGAAAACGTCAAACCGGGCGCCGGTGGCGAAATTCAACTGACCGATGGCATCGCCTCGCTGCTCAGCGAAGAGCAGGTGCTGGCGTATCGCTATAACGGCACGCGTTATGACTGCGGTTCGAAACTTGGCTATTTGCAGGCGACGGTGGTTTTCGGCCAGCGCCACCCGGATGTGGGGGCGGAATTCAATGCTTATTTGAAAAACCTGGGGGTTTGAATGGATGCACAAAAATCTCTCAAACTGCTGGCTGAAGCGGATCTGATTCACTCGGAGGAGTCTATTCAGCTGGCGCTGAACGAGGTGGCGAAACAGATTCGCGAACAGCTTGCCGATAAAAATCCGTTGGTACTTTGCGTGATGACCGGGGGCGTCATCTTCTGCGGTCAACTGCTGCCGAAGCTCGATTTTCCGCTTGATTTTGATTATCTCCACGCGACGCGTTACGGCCCGGATACGCAGGGCGGCAAGATTTCCTGGCGGATGGCACCGTGGATTTCCGTCAAAGGACGGACGGTGCTGGTGATTGATGACATTCTGGATGAAGGCATTACGCTGGCCGCGGTCAAGGATAGTTTGCTGCATTTGGGTGCGGCAGAGGTGCTGCTGGCAACCTTTGCCGATAAGTTGAACGGCAAGCTGAAGCCGATTTCTGCCGATTTTTGCGGGTTGACCGTACCAGATCGTTTTGTTTTTGGTTATGGCATGGACGTTGATGGTGCCTGGCGCAATCTGCCGGCAATTTACGCCGTGAAAGAATGCGCATGAGCGGTGCCACCGTTGCGGACTTCATCGGCTATTGGGAAGTCGAAGGCGAGGGCTATGTCCGGCGCGGCGATTACGAGTGGATGGCCTCACTGGTACCTGGCCAGCGCGTGCTCGAAATCGGCTGCGGCGTTGGCTTCGCAACGCAGGCGCTGGCGGCGCGTGGCTTGAGCGTTCTGGCGCTGGATACCTTGCCCGAATGTCTGGCGGCAACGCAGGCGCGGGTCGAGGCCGTCGATGTCACATTTCTGCAGGCTGAAGTGGCTGCCTTGACCGATGAGCAGCGGGCCGAGCTGGAGCGTTTTGCGCCGGACACCGTAGTCTGCTGGCTGATGGGTGCTCCCGCTGAAACGACCGGTGCAAAGGCTACCGACGCCGGGCAGGCGGTGGCGGCTTATCGTGAGCGGATTCATCGTGCGGTAGCCGAACTGGCGGTTGGTCTACCTAGCGTTCAGGCTTTACATTATGTCGATCGCACGGCGATTGCCTGGCAGGCCAAGGATATCGGGCGCGATACGCTGGTGCGTTATCACAGCGGCAAAACCTTGCTCGATTTGCCGTGGACCGCAGAACGCCGGCACGCGCTTTATCGCAAGCTTGACGATAACGTGGTCGATATGGCCAAAATCCGCAATTCACATCCGTCGCTGAAAAGCGTGGTGCCGACGCTGGCCTCGTTGCTGGCCGAGAGGAAAAAATAGCATGTTGGCAATTATTGGTGGCAGTGGTTTGACAACCCTGTCCAATCTCGATGTTTCGCACCGTGAAGTCGTGCGTACTCCTTATGGTGAGCCGTCCGGGCCGGTGGTCTTCGGGCAGATTTGCGGCAAGCCGGCAATGTTTTTGCCGCGCCACGGCTATGGTCATACCATTCCGCCGCATACGGTCAATTACCGCGCCAACCTGTGGGCGCTGCATCATCACAAGGCGACCGGGGTGATTTCCGTCGCCTCGGTTGGCGGCATTCGCGGTGATCTGCAACCGGGCGATATCGTGCTGCCGAATCAGATCATTGATTACACGTGGGGCCGTAAATCGACTTATTTTGATGGCAGCGGCACGCCGGTGACGCATATCGATTTTACCGAGCCCTACGATCGTGAGTTGAGCCGCAGGATTCACCAAGCTGGTGAAGAGTTGGGTATCGAAATCAAGCTCGGCGGCGTTTATGCCGCGACGCAGGGGCCACGTCTGGAAAGCGCCGCAGAAGTGAATCGTCTGGAGCGCGACGGCGCCGATCTGGTGGGTATGACCGGCATGCCGGAAGCGGCACTGGCCCGTGAGCTGGGTCTGCCTTATGTGGCCATTAACGTTGTGGCAAATCATGCCGCCGGGCGTGGCAGCAGCGCCAATGGCATCCATTTTGAGAGTCTGGATGTCGTGCTTCAGGAGGCCATGGGCAAAGTCAAGGCGATTATCGAAAAACTGGTCGGCTGCCAAAATGGCGTTCAGCCGAGCTGTTTGGTCGATTAGACCTGGAAGCCTTGGTTGAAGACCGGCGTTTTCAACGTTGAGGCGCAGAGTTTCGCAGAGAAAAACCAATCATTATCGGCTCACCCGACGGACGGGTGATTCCGTTTTTGATCTTCTCCGCGTTGTCTCTGCCGCCTTGGCGTTGAGGGTTCTGACCGAGGTTTTTTGTCAGGTTCAATCAGCCGCTGCGGTTCAGAGTTTCAGCCGGTTGACCAACTCGGTTTCGAGGCGGATGCGGCTACTGCTTTGACCCAGGTCGCCGCCGCTGATCAGAAAAACGTCCTCGGCGCGTTCGCCGAGAGTGGTGATTTTGGCCGTGTGCAGATGCGCACCGTGTTCGGCCAGGATATTGGCGACTGTATAGAGCAGTCCTGGCCGGTCCGCCGTGACTAGGGAAAGGATGTAATGTGCTCCTTTTTCATCGCCGTGGATGCTGACTTCCGGCCGCATCGGGAAGTGCTTGACCTGGCGCGACAACCGCCCTGAGGAAGGTACATCAGGTGGTCGTTGATAAATCAGGCGTTCTTCCAGTTCGTGCTCGATGTAAGCCAGCATGTCGCGGTTGTTATCGCGATTTTCAACATCAAGCACCACGAAACTATCCAGCGCGTAACCGTGTGCCGTGGTGTGAACCTTGGCATCGACAATGCTGTAACCGGCGCGGGCGAAGAAGCCGACGATACGGGCAAACAAATCCGGTTGATCCTGCGTGTACACCATCACCTGCAGGTCTTCACCTTCCTGATGCAGACGGGCGCGGACAACCGGCTTGTTGTTGGAAATCCGATAATGCAGTGAGCGCGTGTGCCAGGCGATTTCTTCGGCCGAGTGGCGGAGAAAATAGACCGTGTCAAGCTGTTTCCATAAGCGCTCATGCACCGTGTCGGAGAGCGCGAAGAAACGCAGCAGGCGCATCGCTTCGGCCTGGCGATCGGCAATGACGCCATGCGGGGCAGGGGCTTCGCCCTGGGTCAAATAGTGCAGTGTCTGAAAATAAAGATCAGCCAGTAGCTTGCCTTTCCACTGGTTCCAGACTTTCGGGCTAGTACCGCGAATGTCGGCATGGGTGAGCAGATAGAGCGCGCTCAGGTGGCGGGCGTCACCGACCAGTTGGCCAAAGTTGGCAATGACATCCGGGTCAGTCAGGTCTTCCTTCTGGGCGACCTGTGACATCACCAGGTGGTTGCGTACCAGCCAGACAACCAACTCGGTATCATCGGCATCAAGCGCATGTTGCTGGCAAAAATCGGCCGCATCCGCTGTGCCAAGTTCGGAGTGGTCGCCACCGCGGCCCTTGGCAA
The DNA here is from genome assembly GCA_030697085.1 of Azonexus sp. Taxonomy (GTDB): domain Bacteria; phylum Pseudomonadota; class Gammaproteobacteria; order Burkholderiales; family Rhodocyclaceae; genus Azonexus. The sequence goes on from JAUYQT010000783.1 coordinate 7,639, forward strand.
TGTCGTGAAAAATGGCGGCGATATAGAGCAGCCAGGGGCGCTCCATTTCAATGATTATGCGCGAGCATAAGGGGTATTCGTGGGCGAACTCGCTCATCGTGAAGCGTCGGAGATTGCGTAAAACCTGCAAGATATGTTGGTCGACCGTGTAAACATGGAACAGATCGTGCTGCATCTGGCCGACAATCCGGCCAAAATTGGGTAGGTAGCTTCCGAGAATATCGAGCTGGTTCATACGCCTGAATTCGTGCACGACGCCCGCCGGGCTTTGAAATAGCTTGAGGAAGGCCGCTCGGTTTTGTCGATTGCTGCGGAATTCCGGGGTGATCAATTCACGGGCGCGCCACAAGGCACGTAGCGTTCTGGCCGACATGCCATGCAATTCATGGCTTTCCTGCATAACGAGGAAGCTATCGAAAATGGCTGCTGGATTCTGTTTGAACAGGTTTTCGTCGCGAATGTCGAGCAGGTTGCCTACCGACTGAAAGTTTTCGTCGAGGGATTGCGGTTGTTGTTCGCTTTCCGGTGCCAGCGCCGCGCCCATGTTCTGTAGCAGAATGGTGTTGAGCAGCGTGATTGCCTTGGCGTTGCGATAATAGCCCTGCATCAATTGTTCGGAGGCGCGTCGCCCCGGTGTCGCGGTAAAGCCGAATTGATCGGCTAGCGTACTTTGATAATCAAACAGTAGCCGGTCTTCGCGGCGACCGACTGTAAAGTGCAGACGTATGCGCAGGTGGCGAAGAAGATCCTCGCATTTTTCGCCATGAGTCATTTCCTCACGTGTCAGAAAGCCATTTTTCTCAAGATCGGCCCAGCTTGATCCGTAGTCGGCGGCCTGGGAAATCCAGAAAATGACTTGCAGATCGCGTAAGCCGCCAGGCGATTCCTTGCAGTTTGGCTCAACGCTATAAGGCGTTTCGTTAAATCGAAGATGGCGTTCCTGTTGTTCAAGGCGCTTGGCTTCAAAAAATACCAGCGGGTCGAGATTGCCGCGCAGGCGTTTTTCAAAGCTGGAAAATAGTTTTTGGTGACCGGTCAGAAGACGTGCTTCGAGTAGCGAGGTTTGTACGGTAATGTCGTTGCCGGCTTCCTCCAGGCATTCCTGAACGGTGCGCACACTGTGGCCAATTTCC
>JAUYQT010000008.1 GCA_030697085.1 Azonexus sp.
CAAAACCCTCGTCCGGACGATGCGGAAAAGGCGGCAGGCCGAGGTCAATCAGTGCCAGTCGCGGCGCCTGTCGTAACTGGCGAAGCAGAGACAAGGCGTGCGTGCGCGAGTGACTGGTGAGGATGTCAAGTTCATGCGCAAAAGCAAAGCTGAGTGACTCGCTGATCAGCGGGTCGTCGTCAACAATTAGTAAAAGCGGCTTGGCAGCAGACAAAAGGCAGTGTATTCCATATGAAATTTTGTTCGATTATAGCCTTGCCGCTTCGGCGGGTTGGGCGGTGCTTCTGATAAAATCGCCCGACTTTTTCCAAGGAATGCTTTTGTCCGACGACATTCTGGTCGATATCGAAGACCTTCACTTCACTTATGACAACCGGCCTGTGCTGCAAGGGATCAACATGAAGATTCCTCGTGGCAAGGTGGTGGCCATCATGGGCGGCTCCGGCTGTGGCAAGACGACCTTGCTGCGCTGTATCGGCGGGCAGTTGCGGCCGACCAGAGGGCGGGTGCGGTTGGAGAAGCATCAGGTTTGTGAAATGTCGCATCAGGAGTTGTACCGTTTGCGCCGCAAGATGGGCATGCTTTTTCAGTTCGGCGCCTTGTTCACCGATATGTCGGTGTTCGACAACGTGGCCTTCCCGATGCGTGAACACACGGATATGCCAGAAGAGATGATTTTCGATCTCGTGATGATGAAACTGGAAGCGGTTGGGTTGCGCGGCGCTCACAAATTGATGCCGGCTGAGCTTTCCGGTGGCATGGCGCGCCGTGTTGCGTTGGCTCGCGCTGTAGCGCTCGATCCCATGCTGATGATGTATGACGAGCCGTTTGCCGGTCTTGACCCGATTGCGCTGGGTGTGATTGGTCAATTGATCCGCAAACTCAATGATGCGCTGGGTGCGACCTCAATTATGGTGACGCACGATGTGCAGGAGTCCTTGCTGATTGTTGATTACATCTATTTTGTCTCAGGTGGGCAGATTGTAGCCGAGGGGACGCCGGATGAAATTCGCGCTTCAAAAGACCCTTTCGTCCATCAGTTCGTTCATGCAGAAGCCGAGGGGCCAGTGCGTTTCAATTATCCCGCGGTGACCTTGCAGGAAGAGTTTTTGCGCGGAGTGAGCCATGTTTAGTCCGCTGGCACTGATTCGTAAACTTGGCCATGCCTCGATCGAACGGATCTGGCGACTTGGTTTTGCCACCCGCTTTCTGTTTGCCATCCTGAGATATTCAGGGACATCTTTTCGCCGCCTGCCGCTGACGCTACGCGAAATTTATTTTAGTGGCGTGCTCTCCTTGTTGATCATCGTTGTTTCCGGCCTGTTTGTCGGCATGGTGCTCGGCTTGCAGGGCTATGAAACCTTGCAGCGTTATGGGTCGACCGAAGCGTTGGGGGTTTTGGTGGCTTTGTCACTGACGCGCGAACTCGGCCCGGTGGTCGCCGGTTTGTTATTTGCGTCGCGGGCTGGCTCGTCGGTGACGGCCGAAATCGGCCTGATGAAATCGACCGAACAGTTGAAGGCTATGGACATGATGGCGGTGGACCCGATTGCTCGCGTCGTGGCGCCGCGTTTTTGGGGTGGCGTTATCTCGATGCCGTTGCTGGCTGCGCTTTTCTCGGCGATGGGGGTGCTCGGCGGCTGGCTGGTCGGCGTCGTTTTTATCGGTGTTGATGACGGTGCCTTCTGGTCACAAATGCAGGCCGGGGTTGATTTCCGCTTTGATATCGTAAATGGCATTATCAAAAGTTTTGTATTTGGCATCGCGGTTTCGCTGATCGCCGTTTTCGAAGGCTACGATTCGGCGCCGACAGCCGAAGGTGTATCACGGGCTATTACGCGCACCGTGGTGACCTCTGCGCTGGCAATTCTGGCGCTGGATTTCGTTCTGACTTCGTTCATGTTCCGGGGAACTTCATGAACCGTACCGCACTCGACCTCTGGGTCGGCATTTTTGTTGCCATCGGCATTGCCGCAGTGATGTTTCTGGCTCTCAAGGTGGGCAACCTCTCGTCAGCGCATTTGTCTAATACCTACGTCTTGCAGGCCAAGTTTGATAACATCGGTGGCCTCAAAGTGCGTGGCCCGGTGAAAAGTGCTGGCGTTGTTGTCGGGCGAATCGTTGATATTACTTTCGACCCCGTCTCTTATGAGGCCGTGGTGACGATGAACCTCGATGGCCGCTACCAGTTTCCGAAGGATACGTTCGCTGCAATTTACACGGCAGGTTTACTCGGTGAGCAATTTATCGGTTTTGATGTCGGTGGCGACGAAAAAATGCTGAAGGCAGGCGATGTGATTACCAAAACGCAATCAGCTGTTGTTCTGGAAAAATTGATCAGCCAGTTCCTTTTCAGCAAGGCGGCAGATGGACAGGAGACAAAATGATGAAGACGCCCGGGGGGCTCGGAATGTCTGATTACCGCAAATTGCTTGGCAGTAGTGCTCTGCTGTTTGCGCTTTGTGGCGGCGCACTGGCTGAGGGGAATCCGCGCGATCCCTATGAAGGCTTTAATCGCAGCATGTTTGCCGTTAATGAAGTGATTGATAAGTACGCTGCGAAGCCGCTTGCCAAAGTCTATGACAAAGCAGCCCCATTGCCGGTCAAGGTGAGTACAGGCAACTTTTTTGGCAATCTC
>JAUYQT010000011.1 GCA_030697085.1 Azonexus sp.
CACATCAACAGGTTCAGGAACTCCTCCGGCGAATAATCCAGCCGCAGCTGGTCGATATCGAACAAGTCACACCCGCCGGCCACCGCATCCAGCACCGTGACAATCTGCCGCCACTGCCCGTCCTCGCAATGCCGGCCATCCTTCAGCGCGGCATGGGTGACATCCACAGTCACCCGCTCATCCTTCGCCCGGCCCTTGTTGAACATCGCCCCGGACCAGAACGGGTGTGCCTCGTGGTTCAACGATGAAGGCGTCGAAAAATAGGTCAGCCGCCAATGCTTGTGCATCGCCATGCCAGACGCCACCTTGCGGAACTCCTGGAACTTCGGAATCCAGAAGTATTCGTCCATGTAGACATTGCCGTGGTAGCTCTGCGCCGTCCGGGCATTGGTGCCCAAAAAATACAACGTTGCCCCGTTCGGCAGCACAATCGGATCGCCCTGCAGATCCACGTCGGCCACCTCGCCGGCGAAAGCCTTGATGTAGCCCTTGAAGACGTGCGCCTGCGCCTTCGAAGCGCTCAGGAAAATCTGATTGCGCCCCGTCTCCAGCGCATCGATCAGCCCTTCCCGGGCGAAATACCAGGTCGCCCCGATCTGCCGGCTCTTCAACAGATTGCGCACCCGCTCGACCAGCCCGGCCCGGTACCACTTCTTCTGATACGGAAACAGGCCCTCCATGAACGCATCGACCAGCTTCTCCTGCTGCTCCTCGCTGATCGCGTTGCGCGTCGGCGCCTTGCGGGGCCCCTTGTTGCGGTTCTCCACCTTCGGGTTCAAGTCGGCCTCATTGCCGTCCTTCGAATACTTCTTCACCCGCGCCAGCCGCTCGATCTGGCGGCCCAGCAAGTCGATTTCCTTGTAGTCGCGCCCTTCCTTGTCGCCCTTGGTCACCAGCTGGATCAGCCGCGCTTCGAGAGTTGCCTCCACCCGCTGAACCGGGTCATAGTTGTCCCACTGATCGCGCCGTTTCCACGAATGCACCGTGGAAACCTTCTCGCCCACTTCCTCGGCGATGCGCGCAATCCGCCAGCCCTGCCAATACAGCGCACGGGCACGCCGCCGGGGGTCGAAGTCGGCAGCAAGCGTGGAAGATTCAGCGGAAACAGGAAGAGCAGCAGTCATGGGAGCCGAGGCTACCCGCGCGCGCGAAGGGACTGGACCGCGGGCGGTTGTAAGCCGCCGGCTTACGTCCGCAAGCCTTTGCCCGCGCGCGGCGGCTGCCGGAATATGGGCCGGTCATCACCAATAACCGAGCCGAGGACCACCCCATGCCCGTTTCCAAGCCTTTCGTCATCGCCACATCCGGCCCCACCGTCGATGGGCGCACCATCACCCCGGAATGGATCAGCCAGATGGCGGCCTCCTATGACCCCAAGGTCTACACCGCCGTCGCCAACCTGGAACACTACCTATCCTCGGTGCCCGACAGCGTTTTCGGCGCCTACGGCAAGGTCGTCTCGCTGAGCACGCAAGAAGCCACGATCATGGGCGAGAAGAAGCTGCAGCTGCTCGCCGTGGTCGACGCCAACGCCGAACTCGTCGCCATGCAACAAAAAGGCAAAAAGGCCTTCAGCTCCATGGAAGTCCTCAACAACTTCATCGGCAAAGGCGTTGCCTACCTGTCCGGGCTGGCCTTCACCGACACCCCGGCCTCGATCGGCACCGAAGCCATGAAGTTTTCCCTGGGCGGCGCCCCGGGCGAGCGCTTCGCCTTCGCCGGCGAAGTCGCACTGGAATTCGAAACGGAAGCCGACAAGCCAACTGCCGGCGAAACCCTGTTCAACAAGGTCAAGGACCTGCTCGGCCTGGGCAAGAAGGAAGCCGACGAACGTTTCGCCGATCAGAGCAACGCCATCGAGATCATCGCCAACAGCCAGAAGGAAGCGCTCGACAAGTTCACTCACATCGTGAAGACCATGCAAGAGCAAGGCCTCAGCATCAAGCTCTACGCCGAAGCCGCCAACGCCAGCCGAAAGGAATTCACCGACCTGGTAGAAAAGCTCGGCATGACCGGCGATGGCACCAAGCAACGCCCGCCAGCCGCAGGCGGCGACGGCAAGATCGCCACCGACTGCTAACCAAAAACACCACCCCGACCCCACCGGAGAACAACCAAAATGCGTAACGACACCCGCCTCGTCTTCAATGCCTACCTAGCCGCCATCGCCACCCTGAGCGGTGTAGCCAATGCCGGCGAAAAATTCACCGTCTCGCCCACCGTCCAGCAAAAGCTGGAAAGCCGCATTCAGGAGTCCAGCGACTTCCTCGGCCGCATCAACAACATCGGCGTCACCGAACAATCCGGTTCCAAGATCGGCCTCGGCATCGGCAGCCCGATCGCCGGCACCACCGACACCACCGCCACCGACCGCGTGCCGACTGACCCGACCTCGTTCGACGAATTCGGCTACATCTGCACCCAGACCAATTTCGACACGCTGATCCGCTACAGCAAGCTCGACGCCTGGGCCAAGCTCCCGGACTTCCAGACCCGCATCCGCGACCTGATCCTCAAGCGCCAGGCACTGGACATCATCACCATCGGCTTCAACGGCACCAGCCGCGCCGCCACCAGCAACAAGGCCACCAACCCGCTGCTGCAGGACGTCAACATCGGCTGGCTGCAGAAGTACCGCACCTACGCTGCCGCCCGCGTGCTGACCGAAGTCCTCGCCGCCTCCGGCAAGGTGCAGATCGGCACCGGCATCGACATCGCCCACGGCTACAAGAACCTCGACGCTCTGGTCTATGACGCGGTCAACAACATGATCGACCCGTGGTACCGCGAAGACACCGAACTGGTTGCCGTCATGGGCCGCGACCTGCTCGCCGACAAGTATTTCCCGCTGGTCAACGCCAATCTGGCGCCGACCGAAACGCAGGCAGCCGACGTCATCATCAGCCAGAAGCGCGTCGGTGGCCTCTCTGCCGTCCGCGTCCCCTACTTCCCGGCCAACAAGATCCTGATCACCCGCCTGGACAACCTCTCCCGCTACTACCAGGAGGGCGGCCGTCGCCGCACCATCGTCGACAACGCCAAGCGTGACCAGATCGAAAACTACGAATCCTCTAACGACGCTTACGTCGTCGAGGACTACGGCATGGGCTGTCTGATCGAGAACATCGAACTCGTCGCCGCCTGATCGCCACCCGCCCGGGGCCGGTAACGGCCCTTGGCGACAAAGGAGAACACCCCATGGTTTCACCCGCCAAAGCCCACTTCCTGCGCCAGTCCGCCGCCGCCCTCGGCGTCGCCGAGCGCCCGCAAGACGCGGCCACCGCCAACGCCTACGAGCTGATGCTGATGAAGCTCGCCGAAGACCGCCGCCGCCTGAAAGATGTCCAGTCCATCGAACGCAAGGCCGACGTCAAGCGCATCCTGCTCCCCGAGTATCAGCCGTGGGTTCAGGGCGTCCTGGAAGGCGACAGCGGCCAGCAGGACGACGTCTTCATGTCGGTTCTGGTCTGGACCATCGACATCGGCGCCATCGCCGACGCTCTGCCCCTGGTCGCCTACGCCATCCGCCACCAGTTGGTGCTGCCCGATCAATACAAGCGCACCACCGCCTGCCTGATCGCTGAAGAAGCCGCCGATATCGCCCTCAAAACCGGCGACGTCGAACACCTCGCCGCGCTGCAGGAGGTCGAAATCCTGGTTGCCGGCGAAGACATGCCCGATGAAGTCCGCGCAAAGCTGCACAAGGCCATCGGTTACGCCCTGCGCGCCGCCGCAGGCTGGAAACAGGACACCGATTACAAGCCGGATGCCACGCAGCGTGAAGGTCTGATCGCGGCCAAGCAACACCTTGAACGCGCCCTCGCACTGCACACCAAGGCCGGCACCAAGAAAGACATCGAGCGCCTCGACGTGCTCATCAAGAACTCACCCGCTGCGGTCAACGCCGAAAACACGGCAAATTCCGACCCCAACGGCTGACAAAGCGCGAACCCCGCAGCCTGGCGGCTCGGGGGGCAGCACCGGGTTACCTCCTTTCCCCAGTGCCAGCCCCCCGACCACCGCCACCTTGAGGAACCCCGATGCCGTCACTGATCATCCCCGCCCCGACCCCGGAAGTCGCCGAGGCAGCCATCACCTCCAGCCCCTTCTGGCCAGCAATCGTCCCGGCCGAGATCCGCGCCGACCAACGCATCGACAACACCGTCACCCCGCCCCGTCTGAAAGCCGCTCTGATCGAAGCCATCGCCACCACCAACGGTAGCCTGTCCGGCTGGCGGACGACCCATCAAGTGCTTAACGGCTACGCCACGCTGGCCGATGTGCCAGCCGAAGAAATCGACGAACAAAGCATCCTCGTCCATCGCTACCGGCGAGCCGTCGGGTGTCTGGCAAAAGCCCTGCTGCTGGAACGCCTGCGTGATTTCGACAGCACCGGCAAAGGCGACAAAAAAGCCGAAGCCGTGACCGACCCGATCGACGACCACCGCCGCGACCATCTGCACGCCCTGGCCGACATCACCGGCCGCAGCCGCTGCACGGTGGAACTCATCTAATGCAAGTCCGCGCCCAGCAAGGCGACACCCTCGACAGCCTCTGCTGGCGCCACCTCGGCAGCAGCGCCGCCGTCGAAGCCGCGCTCGAGCTCAATCCCGGCCTCGCCGCCCTCGGTCCCATCTTGCCCAACGGCCAGCCCGTCACCCTGCCCGACGCCGCCCCAATCGCCACCGCCGGCAAAACACTTCTTCAACTCTGGGATTAACAACAATGTCGGAACCCACCACGCCCCTCCTCGCTACCGGCGGCCTGACCCTCTTCGGTGTCGTCACCGGGCTGCACCCCATGCTCCTCGTCGCCGGCTTCATCGGCTGCTGGTGGTACAACTCCTATATCGGCGAGCTCAGTCTCGGCCAGCGCATCGCCAGCGGCATGGTCGCCGCCTTCGTCGCCGGCTGGGTGACCCCGCCCGTCATCACCTGGCTCACCGCCCTCGCCTGGTGGCCGCCCACCGTCCCCGCCCTGACCGCCGGCTTCCCCTGCGCCCTTGCCATTGGTTTCCTGACCCACAAGGTCATCGGTCCCGCGCTACTGCGTGCCGGCCAAAAAAAACTGGAGGCCCTCGAATGAATATTCCCCTCGCCACCTTCGCACTTAACCTGCTCGCCCTGGTCAGCGCCAGCGTCATCCTCTGGCGCGCCGAGCCGGCCCTTGCCCGCATGAGCGGCACCACCCACTGGATGATCCGCTACGCCCTGCTCCTTCTCGCCGGCGGCGCCATCGGCATCATCCTCGCCATTCTTTCCGGTGCGGTTGTCGATCTCCTCACCCTGCTTATCCTCGCCGGCATCGCCCTGCTGCTGCTCTGCGAGCGCCGCCTGCGTTTCCTCGTCACCCGCCCGGGAGGCCGTCATGCTTAAAAAAGGCGCCATCGGCACCCCAGTCGCCACCCTGCAACGCCTGCTTCAATCCGCCGGCTTCAAAATCACCGCCGACCACCATTTCGGTGACGCCACCGAAAAGGCCCTGATCGCCTTCCAGCGTCGCGCCGGACTCATCGCCGACGGCATTGCCGGCCCCAAAACCCTCGAAGCCCTGCAAAACCGCGCCCGCAACCCAAAGCACCTTTCCGAGCAAGACCTCGAAAAGGTCGCCACCCGCCTCGGCATCCCCATCGCCGCCCTCAAAGCGGTCAATACCGTCGAAAGCAACGGCCGCGGCTTCAACGATGACGGCCGCCCGGTCATCCTCTACGAACGCCACGTCGCCTATAAACGCCTGCAAGCCGTCGACGCCGATGCCGACTACCTCGCCACCCGCTACCCCAACCTCATCAACCCCAAGCGCGGCGGCTACCTCGGCGGCCCCGGCGAATGGTCCCGCCTCAGCAACGCCC
>JAUYQT010000090.1 GCA_030697085.1 Azonexus sp.
CAGATTGATCATCACGTTTCAGCCCGCCAGCTCTGGGCCGACCGCCTGCAAGTGCAGGAAACAGGTCACGCCATCTACCGCGACCCGTTGTTGCCTTTGAGCATTATTTTCAACCTCGAGAAATCGGGCGCCCGACTCGCCTGGGAATATTTTCGGCCGGAACAGCCGACACCGTTGGCGCTACAGCATATTGAAGATCAGGATTTATGGCGCTTTGCCCTGCCCGGCTCCCGTGCCTTTTGCCGAGCCCTGCGCCTGCTGACCTTCGACTTCATCGTCTGGAATGAACTGGTGGCGCAAACAGCGAGCATCGATGCGCCGCGCTACCGGGAGATGCTAGAGCACGGTGCCGCCATTGAAAGTTACTTCAAGAAAGAGACGGAAGCCTTTGCAGAAAGCAGTTTGCGAATGCCGGCTGATTTGCGCGGCGACCCAATCGATGCGCTACAAGCCCAGCGTCACGGCCAAAAAATCATTATTGACGGCGAGTTGGCCTGGCAGGCGGTGCGTGGTATTGCAGTGAACGCCAACGCCCTCTTCGCGTCTGAACTCGGCCATCTGCTGGCTGAGCAAAGCAACACTTTTGGCCTCATCTGGCAGCTTTCTGGCGATGGCGAAATAAAGGCCTCGCTGCGCTCAAAAGGTGATTTTGATGTTGCTGCCATTGCGGCCCGTTATGGTGGTGGCGGTCATCGCAATGCTGCCGGGTTTCGGATGACGCCAGCGCAATTCATGGCGGAAGTGCTGAGGATGAAATAAAGGCTTCCGGCTTGAAAGCAGCGAAACCCTTAACTTAAACACATCCTGAAATGAATCAATGTAGATCGGCGGCGTGCGCTTTGAGGGCCTCAAGCGGCACAATTTCCAACGCCGCCTGATTGGTTGAGTTCAACAAAACACGCGGCGCCTTGCCGGCCTTGTAAGACTCAAGCCAGCGAGCAGCACACAGACACCAGCGCTGGTCGGGCTGCAAACCGGGAAAATCAAACTCAGGACGCGGGGTCGAGAGATCATTGCCTCGCCCTTTCGAGAATTCAAGAAACTCAGCCGTCAGAATGACGCAGATCGTGTGGTTACCGAGATCTTCATCGGATGTGTTACAACAACCATCCCGGAAAAACCCGGTTAGCGGGTGGCCCGAACAGGCCAATAACGGGCCGCCCAATACGTTCAACTGATTGCCGCTACCGGGAAAGTCACGGGCTTTCATTCGACTTCGTCGATCCAGGCTTGCTGAATTGCCTCAAGAATTTTTTCGCCACAACGCTCGGCTACGTCATCAAAGCCGGGCAGTGCCATGACGGCATCGCGCAAATCAACAAAATTGATTTTCAGCGGATCTTTATCCGGATACGCCTCGCTCAATTCGATGGCGATATCGTTAATGTCAGTCCATTTCATTTGCGATGTCCTTCCTTGGCCATGTTGATGCTGTAGCGCGGAATTTCGACCACTAATGGCGTTGACCGCACGATTGCCTGGCAACCGAGGCGTGAGTTGGGTTCCAGGCCCCAGGCTTTGTCGAGCAGGTCTTCCTCTTCCTCTTCCGCCGGCGTCAGCGAGTTGAAGCCTTCGCGTACGATGACGTGGCAGGTGGTACAGGCGCAGGACATTTCACAGGCGTGGTCAAGCTCAATGCCGTTTTCAAGCAGCGTTTCGCAGATCGATTTCCCTTCTTCCGCCTCAATCACCGCGCCATCCGGGCAGTTTTCCAAATGCGGCAGTACGATCAGTTGAGTCATGCTTCTTCTCCGATTTTTATGTCCGCGACCTTGCGACCGGCGAGCGCCCGATTGACACTTTGATTCATGCGGCGATGGGCGAATTCCTGTGTCTCGAAGCCAAGATCATCCATCGCCAGATTGATCACTCGACGGTTGTCGCCGGCAATAGCCTGCTGAAGCTTCTGAATCGTTGTCACAATTTTTTCCGTTTCGAGCTTGTTGAGAAGATGTGGGTCTTCCTTCAGCGCCGATTCGGTCGCATCCAGCATGCGCTGCGCTTCGACCTGCGCCTCCTTAAGTGCTCGATTGATCGCATCATCCTTGGCGTGCGCCATTGAATCCTTGAGCATGCCGGCTATTTCGTCATCGGACAGACCGTAGGACGGCTTGACGACAACGCTCGACTCAACACCTGTCGTCTGCTCACGCGCTGAAACCGAGAGCAGGCCATCGGCATCAACCTGGAAGGTGACGCGGATACGCGCTGCACCGGCCACCATCGGTGGAATGCCGCGCAACTCGAAACGCGCTAGCGAACGACAATCGCTGACCAATTCACGCTCGCCCTGCACGACATGAATCGCCATCGCAGTCTGGCCATCCTTGAAGGTGGTGAATTCCTGGGCGCGCGCTGTTGGAATGGTTGCATTGCGCGGGATTACCTTTTCGCTTAAACCGCCCATCATTTCCAGCCCGAGCGACAGCGGAATCACATCAAGCAGCAGCCAGTCATCCTTGCCCGTCTTGTTGCCGACCAGCAGGTTGGCCTGAGTGGCCGCACCGAGTGCAACCACTTTGTCCGGATCAAGATTGGTCAGCGGCTCCTGGCGGAAGAAATCACCGACTGCTTTTTGCACCTGTGGCATGCGTGTTGCGCCGCCGACCATAACAACGCCCTTAATGTCATCAACCCGCAAACCGGCATCGCGCAGCGCTTTTTTGACGGGCTGCAGCGTCTTCGAGATCAGGGTCTGGGCAATCGAGGCAAAAATGGCCACGTCCAACTTCAAATCGACAATTTCACCGGTCGAAAGGTTGGCGGAAATTGGCGCTTCCGGGTTGTTGGTCAGAAACTCCTTGGCTTCACGGCAACGCATCATCAGTAGACGTGCATCCTGAGGCGACAAGGGTTGCAACTTGCCCTGCTCGATCACCCAACAGAAAATGCGGTGATCAAAATCGTCGCCACCGAGCGCCGAATCGCCGCCGGTCGACATCACCTCAAAAACGCCCTTGGTCAGTTTGAGGATGGAGATGTCAAAGGTACCGCCGCCGAGGTCATAAACCGCATAAACCCCTTCAACTGAGTTATCCAGCCCATAAGCAATGGCTGCCGCAGTGGGCTCATTGAGCAAGCGCAGCACATTCAGGCCGGCCAGACGTGCCGCATCCTTGGTCGCCTGGCGCTGGGCATCATCGAAATAAGCCGGCACGGTAATGACCGCACCCACCAGTTCGCCGCCGAGTGCCGCTTCGGCCCGATCGCGTAGACTTTTCAGAATTTCGGCCGACACTTCTACCGGACTTTTCACCCCGGCCACTGTCTTCACCTTAACCATGCCGGGCGCTTCAATGAAGTCGTAAGGCATCGATTCAGTGTGCGAAATATCTTTCAGTCCACGCCCCATGAAACGCTTCACCGAAACGATGGTATTTCTCGGGTCGACCGCCTGCCTGGTTTCGGCGCTGTAGCCGACATCGGTTGAATTGTCGGCGTGATAACGCACCACCGACGGTAGTAACGGGCGCCCCTGATCATCACTCAGGCAGATAGCAATACCGCTGCGTACGGTTGCGACCAGTGAATTAGTGGTGCCGAGATCGATACCAACGGCGAGTTTATGTTCGTGGGGCGCTGGCGCCTCACCGGGCTCAGCGATTTGAAACAAGGCCATTTTTATTCTTCCAGCGACGCCAGCGCGTCGTCGATTTCATGCAAAAGTTTTTCCAGGAACAACAAGCGGCGAACGCGGTCGGTGGCTGCGGTGAAATCACCGGAACCATCAAGCAACTCGCCAAGCTCTTCATAACGACTGTTAATGTCCGCCCGTAATCGATTGTGCAAATGTTCCAGCTCGTGATGGTCACGGCCTTGGCGCGCCTCCATCACCGCTTCACGCCATTCCATCTGCTCGATGAGAAAATCAGTCGGCATCGCGGTATTACTTTCAGCCTGAATGTCGTGGCCGGCCAGATGCAGCATATAAGTCGCACGGGCCAACGGCTTTTTCAGGGTCTGATACGCCTCGTTGGCATGGGTCGCCCACTGCATTGAAAGACGGCGTTCCGCTTCACCCGTATTGACGAAGCGATCCGGATGAACTTGCGCCTGAATGTCGCGATAGCGGGAGTCGAGGTCGGTCAGATCAAGCCGAAAAACTCGATTCATTTCAAACAGGGAGAAGTGGTCGGCTTTGAAATCCATCAGACGTTAAATGATTCGCCGCAGCCGCACTGGTCTTTAACGTTCGGGTTATTAAACTTAAAACCCTCGTTCAAGCCTTCACGGGTGTAATCGAGCTCCATACCTTCGAGATAAGGCATGCTCTTCGCGTCAACAAAGACCTTGACGCCGTTCGTCTCGAAAACCAGATCCTCCGGGCTCACCTCGTCGACAAATTCAAGCTTGTACGCCATGCCGGAACAGCCGCTGGTGCGTACGCCGAGACGCAAGCCGACGCCCTTGCCTCGTTTGATCAGGTAGTTGGCGACGTGTTTCGCCGCCTTGTCGCTCAAGGTGACAGCCATGCTTATTCTCCGTGCTTTTTCTTGTAATCGGCCACGGCTGCCTTGATGGCATCCTCAGCCAGAATCGAACAGTGAATTTTAACCGGCGGCAGGGCCAATTCTTCGGCAATCTCGGTGTTTTTGATGGCCAGAGCCTGATCAACCGTCTTGCCCTTGACCCATTCGGT